>JAYUFA010000431.1:0-4083 GCA_043738925.1 Actinomycetota bacterium | reverse complement strand
TGTGACCACCGAGCGCGGCGATCGGCCATTGCCAGATGTTCGGCGCCCAGATAGTGAAGCGATCGCCGTGACCGAGTCCCGCCGCAACGTGCGCACGCGCCGCGGTATCGATCGCATCGCCGTACTCGCGATACGTCAGGCGTACTTGACCATCGACCAACGCCTCGAGATCGGCGTAGCGCTCGCGACTGTCGTCGATCAGTTCGCCGATCGTCTCCCACGGCGCGATGCGGCTCATCGGTTCACCATCGCCTTCAGGCTCGCTCCCGCTCGCGCCGTGCGGCTCATCGGTTCACCATCGCCGGTGGATCCGGTAACCGCACCAGACCACGCTCGCGCGACGCGACGATGAACGTGGCCCAGCCGTTGATGTTCTTTTGGCCCCGCTGGCTCGTCCCCGTGACCTCGATGTCGACAACCGGGCCGAGCGTGTCGTCAATGCGCTTGTCGGTGATCACCGAGGACATCCACGTGACGTCACCCATGTAGTTGAACGCACGGAACTCGCCGCGCACTCGGTACAGCCAGGCGTCGTCGCCACACCAGTTCGTACAGTAGTGGATGAGCCACGCCCAGCGCATCGGCCCGATGTCGTACGCCGCTGGCACACCCACGGCGCGCGCCAGCTCCGGTTCCCAATGCACGCGCTGCACGACATCCCACGCACCAAAATCGTTCTTGGTATAGAAGCCACGCATCTTCTTGCGGTTCTCGTAGCCGAGCCGCAATGCAGGGTTGCCGTAACCGAACCATCCGCCGCCCATGTGCATGTTGATCAGGTCCGTCACCGTGAGCGGACCCTTCACCATGGTGGGCAGCGCGGCGCCGACCTCGATGTCTTCGAACCACAACGTGTCTGCACCGCGGCGATACTCGTTGTCGTATGCGGCTTCGATGTCGGCGAGTTGCTCATCGGTGTAGTGCGCTGGTTCCAGCTTCGGCTTCGCGCGCGGCTCGTCAGCACTGGTCTCCGCGCTGACCTTGCGACGTTCGGCGTGTACGAACCACTTGAGCTGATCGGTGACCACCTCGCCGCGTTGATTTGCCCACGACAACTTGTTCGTGACCAGCACGCTGCGCCCGGCGAACTCGGACTGCTTGTCCTCGACATCGTGCACCACGTTGGTTCGATCAAGAACGTCGCCCGGCACGATCGGACGATAGAAGCGCGACTCGTTGCCCGAGTGAAAAAGCTGGACGCCGCGCAACGCTCCCTTGGTCTCGCGTGCGAGATCATCGGGCACTGCCGGTGAACGGTCATAGCCCATCGTGGCCTCGAACCCGGGCGGCGCTATCTGAACACCCCAACGTGTGGACGCGCCGTGGGCGCGATCGACGAAGAGCGGGTTGTCGTCGCCGTAGCCCTCACAGAAGTGGCGGATGGCGTCGGCGGTGCATTCAATGTTCCACGGCAGCGTGACGGTGCCGCTGCGCACGGTCGGGTTTGGGTAGCCGATGCGTTGACGCATCTGCTCCACCGACGCGTCGGTGATGCGCCCCTTGATCAACCCGTCATCGACCATCGCTACGTGTTCCCCCGTTTGCCGGCGTGATTCGACGGTAGCGCGCGGGCCGACGCGGCTCGTACTCCGCGCCCGGCCGTAGTTCAGACGTCAGCCTTACGGGGCACGAAATCGGGCGATGAGCGGCTGCTTGAGCGTCTTGCCCATCGCGTTGCGTGGGATGGCGTCGACAATCTCGAGCTGCTCAGGACATTTCTGGATCGCAAGGCCCAGTGCGCGGCAATGCTCGCGCAGATCCTCGATGGTCAACGTTGCACCCTCGCGCAGTAACACCACCGCGCACACGCGTTCACCGGTACGAACGTCGGGCAGACCAATCACCGCGGCCTCGAGCACGTCGGCATGCTTGAAGAGCGCGTCCTCCACCTCGAGCGCCGAGATGTTCTCGGCGTTGCGGATGATGATGTCCTTGATGCGCCCCGTCAGACGGATGTTGCCGTCGCTTTGCACGATGCCGAGATCGCCAGTGCGAAACCAGTCACCGTCGACGTACGCGTGTGCGTCGAGCTCAGGGTCGATGTAGCCGAGGAACTGCTGCTTGCCGTGGAGTACGAGTTCGCCTTCGGTATCGAGCCCAGCGTCAGAACCGTCGGCCAGCACGGCGCGAATGGTGACACTGGGCGACGGGCGCCCAACGGTGAGCGTGATCACATCGTGCGGATCGTCAGGGGTGCACGACGTGGCGATCGGGAACTCCGTAAGCCCCCATGATCCAATCACACCCGAGACGCCGAGCACGCGGTGCAGATCCTCGTGGATTTCTTCGGGAATCGGCGCGCCTCCACCCGCGCAACCGCGCAGATCGGGATACAGCGGATCGTCGCCATGACGACGTTGCGCGGCCATGAAGGCATTGAAGAACGGCACCGCCGATCCGAGCATCGTGGGGCGATGCAACGCCATGCGTTCAGGTGTGGTCACCGGGTCGAACGTGTCGAACAACGCCATGCGCACGCCTCCGACGAGACTGGTCGTGAGCATGGTGCTGCCGCCAATGTGCGAGAGTGGCCACGCGATCGGGTACACGTCGCGCTCACCGAAACCGAGCAGTTCGAGCATGCCCGAAGCGCCGGCCATGATCGACAAATCGGTATGGCGTGCACCTTTCGGATCAGCCGTTGTGCCCGACGAGTAGTAGTACCAACGCACCAGCGATCCGCGATCGGCGCCAGTCGGAGGCGGTGGCAACGTGGCCGGGTCGCCGATGGGTAGTCGCCATGCTCCGGGCACGGGTTCGGTCACCAGGTCGAGCCCGATCGTGCGATAGCCGACCTCGGCGCCGATGCCGCGCGCGAGCGCGCCATGGTCGAAGCCGCGCCACACTTCGGGGGTCACGAAAAACGTGGTGCGTACTTGCCGCGTTATGAAACCGACCTCGCGTTCGCGCAAGATCGGGATGATCGGATTCTGCACGGCATCGAGCCGCGCGAGCGCGCCCATCAGCACCACGGCCTCGATCACGGTGGGGATCTGCCACGACACGACATCGCCCGCGGCGACGCCCTGCGCGGCGAGCCCAGCGGCCACACGGCAGGCGTCATCGCGCAGTTGACGGGCGCTCAGGGTGCGTCCGTAGTCGTCCGCGGCGACGATGTGGTCGGCCCAGCGATCGGATGCCTGTTCGATCAGCGCCCAGAACGTTGGCGCATAGTTGGTCATCGATGTGCTCCCAGGGCGGCGAAGGTGAATGCAAGGTAGACGACAGCTCGCCCGACGGTATTCGCACACACGCTGACGTGCTCCTATAGTTTCCGCGCAATCAGATACTGACCGGTAACCACGGCTGGTCACGACATCAAAGGAAGCACTCATGCGAGGAAAGAACTTCGGGCGGCTTGTTGCCGCCACCATGGCGGTGGGCCTTCTGGCTGCCGCGTGTGGCGACTCCGGTACCAAAGCCGCAACGACGAGCGGTTCCGCCGGCTCGGGCACCGCCTCCACACCGGGCGGCGGCAAGGCCAAGTGTGCCGCCGGAACGTCCATCGGCTTTTTCGGTGCCCTCACCGGCGACGCGGCGAACCTGGGCTTGAACGAGGAGCGCGGCCTTGAGCTCGCGGTTTCCGAGTTCAACGCCTCCAACAAGGATTGCCAGATCAAGATCGAGAAGTTCGACTCCCAGGGTGACCCCAAGGTCGCGCCGAACCTGGCCACGAGCGCTATCGCCAACAAGAACGTTGTCGCCATCATCGGCCCGGCGTTCTCCGGCGAGTCCAAAGCTGCAGACCCGCTGTTCAACGACGCCGGCATGCCCCTGATCACCCCGTCGGCCACCAACCCGGCGCTGTCGACCAACGGCTGGAAGGTCTTCCACCGCGCACTCGGCAACGACGCCTCGCAGGGCCCGGCCGCGGCCACCTACATCAAGAACACCCTCAAGTCGACCTCGGTCGCGGTTGTCGATGACGGCTCCGAATACGGCAAGGGTCTCGCCGACATCGTGAAGTCGAGCCTCGGCGCGTCCGTCAAGGTCAGCGACACCGTGCAGGCCAAGCAAACCGACTTCTCGGCCACGGTCACCAAGATCAAAGCTGCGAACCTCACGGCCACCGACGCTGTCTTC
>JAYUFA010000430.1:0-1511 GCA_043738925.1 Actinomycetota bacterium | reverse complement strand
GTCAGCTGGTGCGTGACGCGCCGGCGACGAACGCAGCGACGATGTAGGTCGCATGCCGGTCTAGCGATTGGCGGGCCCGGTCGTATCGCATCGTGGTTGATTGCGTCCCGGCGAGTGGTGTAGATGCTCGTGCGTTCCTCGAAGCTGTTGGTCAGGTTCGGGGTGCTGCGGGCAAGGTTAGTTCAGTGGTGTGGTCGGTGAGATCTGCGACGGACGCGGCGGCGATGTAGCGGCGTTCCGCTGCGATCATTTCGTCGTTGATCTCGGCGAGTAGTGCGCCGACGAGGCGGATCACGGAGGCCTTGTCGGGGAAGATGCCGACGACGTCGGTGCGGCGCTTCAGCTCGCGGTTGAGGCGTTCGATCGGGTTGTTCGACCAGATCTTCGACCAGTGCGCGGTCGGGAACGCGCTGTAGGCGAGGAGGTCGGCTTCCATGGCTTCGAGGCGTTGGGCGACACCGGCCGCGTAGGGGCGGAGTTGCTCGACGACCGCGCGGAGTTGCGCAGTCGCGGTGACGGTGTCGGGTTGCACGAAGATCGTGCGGATCAACGCGGCGATCACTTGGCGGTGTCGGTGATGGGCGGCGGACATGAGGTTGCGCATGGCGTGCACGCGGCAGCGTTGCCACGCGGCCCCTTGAAAACAGCGGCGGATCGCTTTGATGAGCCCGGCGTGCGCGTCGGAGATCACGAGGCGGACACCGGCGAGGCCGCGGTCGACGAGACCGGTGAGGAACTCGCGCCAGAACGTCTCGTTCTCGCTGTCGCCGACGTCGAGACCGAGGACTTCGCGGTGTCCGTCAGCGCGCAGGCCGGTGGCGATCACGATCGCTTTCGACACGACCTGGCGGTTCTCGCGGACATGGACGTAGGTCGCGTCGAGCCATACGTACACGAACGGTTGATGATCGAGGCGGCGGGTGCGTAACACCGCGACGTCTGCGTCGATCTGGGTGCAGATCCTCGACACCGTCGACTTCGAGATGCCCGAGTCGCAGCCCAACGCCTTGACCAAGTCGTCGACCTTCCGGGTCGAGGTGCCGGTGATGTACGCGGTCATGATCACCGCCCACAACGCCCGATCGATCCGCCGGCGCGGCTCGAGCAGCTCCGGGTAGAACGACCCTTGGCGCAGCTTCGGGATCCCGATCTCGACATCGCCCGCCGGTGTCGACAGCAGCTTCGAGCGGTGCCCGTTGCGCTGTGCCACGCGGTCGGGGGTGCGTTCGCCGTGCGCGGCGCCGATCCTCGCGGTGAGCTCGGCCTCGATGAGTTCTTGGATCGCTGCTGCGACGATGTCGCGCAGCGACGTCGACAGGGACGCGTCAGTGCCGAGCAGGCGCGCGGCAAGGTCGGATACGGCAAACTCGTTGGTGGTCATCGTGCGGTGTCCTCGTTCGCTTGGTCGCTTACGAGAATCGCACGATGACCACCATCACCCCGGTGATGGGCGCTCACTCCTACACCACGTGATGGGGCTCACCCACTCGGCGTCGAAGTGAAGCACCGCG
>JAYUFA010000429.1:0-4096 GCA_043738925.1 Actinomycetota bacterium | reverse complement strand
TTGCTTGTGCCGCCGCCAGCGACTGCTGTGCCTGCGCCACAGCGGCGTTCTGCGCCGTCGCGTCTGTCGCCGCGTTCGCGCTCGCCGTATCGATGCCGGCGTTCGCGGCAGTGATACCCAGCGACGACGAGTTCAGCGACGCCGCGTCCTGCGCCCGCTCGGGCGAAGTCAAGCCGGCTTGCAACTTCGCCAACGCGGCCTGGGCGGCACCGAGTTGGGCTTGCGCGACCGTCAACGCTGTCTGGAGCGACGTCGCATCGACTTTTGCCAACGCCTGGCCCTTCGTCACCATGTCACCCGGCTTGACCAACACGTCGGTCACGAGGCTCGATGCGGTGCTCGTCGGGAAGCTCAGGTCGAAGCTCGACGGCGCCACGATGTTGCCGGTTCCGGCAACCGTCGAAGCGACCGAGCCCTTGGTCACCGTCGCCACGCTCGTTGACGAAGCCGACGCCGAAGACGTGCTGCCGACCACCTGCCAGCCGGTGAACCCGGTGGCTATGAGCCCGGCGCCCAATGCACCCTGCACCACTCTGCGCTTCCCTTTGCGATCCATCACAAAACCTGTTTCCCGTTGACAACCATCAATGGGACCGAGCATGCGCCTGCGAACATGAGACGAACATGAGAGCTGTCGCAGCGGCCAACGACTGACCCATCTCACCGACACGCCCTACTGTTCTCTCCCGTGGCCGATGTGGAGCTGAGGATTGTCGATGCCGCGTCTGTGCCCGCGCAGTGGGCGATGGGCGAATATTTCGCCGAGCTCGCCGCGCGCTTTCCCGACGGCTTCGATGCGGGCGGTGCCCTCGACGACGCAAGCTCGATGTTCAACCCACCAGGCGGCTCGTTCGTGGTAGCCAGCCTTGAAGGCGCAGCCGTTGGTTGTGGTGCAATCCAGTTTCTCGATGACAACACTGGCGAGATCAAGCGGATGTGGGTGAGCCCCACCGCGCGCGGTGCCGGCGTCGGCCGCCGCCTTCTGCATGAGCTGGAGACGTTGATCGCAAACACGGGCCGACGTCGCGCGGTGCTCGACACGAACGCCTCGCTCATCGAAGCAATCGCGATGTACAAGTCTCGTGGCTACCAGTCGATCCCGCCGTACAACGACAACGCCTACGCCGAGTTGTGGTTCGAAAAGACGCTGTTGTAGCGCAGCGATCAGTTGGCCGGTCCGGCGATGGTGATCGCGGTACCCGAGTGCGTGACGCCGTCGCGTGTCCACGTCACCGCAACCTTGTCACCCACCTTGTGTGTGCGCAGGACCTTCGACAAGGCAGCGGGAGAGGCGACGTGGGTGCCATCGATTGCAGTGATGACGTCGCCAACCTGTAGACCGAGTTTCGCCGCTGGCGTTGACGGCGTAACGCCCGTCACGGTCACGCCGTCGGTGGTGTCCGCGGCCGGAGCCACGCTGATGCCGAGCAACGGCGGCGTGCCGACCGTGATCGTGTCGGACGCCTTACCCGACTCGATTGCGTGTGCGATGGTCAACGCATCGTTGATCGGGATCGCGTACCCGGCGCCCGTCGAACTGCTGCGGCCACGGAAACCGCGACTGACGCTGCCCGCGGAGTCGATGCCGACGACTTTGCCCGCTGCGTCATACAAGGGTCCACCTGATTGGCCGGGTTGGAGCTGCGCGGAGATCTCGATGAGGTCGTGCAACGTCTCGGCGTTCGCGCCGCCTTGGTCCGTTGCCGTGATCGTTTGCCCAAGGTTGAGCACCGACCCGGCGCTGCTCGTTGGCGTACCTGTACCACCGGCATTACCGAGGCCAACGACCGCGTCGCCGATCTTCACCGTTGACGAGTCACCGAGAGGCGCTGTAGCGAGGCCCGATGCGTTGTCGAGCTGAAGTACGGCGATGTCGTCAGACGCGTCCGTGCCGATGACCTTCGCCGCATACGAGTGTCCGGTGGCGATGACGGTCACCGTGATCTTGGTAGCGCCGTCGATCACGTGATTGTTGGTGAGGATCTCACCGCTTGACTTGAGGACGATGCCGGTACCGGCGGCCTCGGCCTGTTGGAAGGCCAGCACCGTGTTGATGTTGACAATACCGACGGTGAGATCAGCCTCGGAAGACGCCCGCGACGGAGCCTGGGCCTGCGGAGTGGTCGTAGGTGTCGTAGGTGTCGTAGCCCGAGGAGCACCGCTGGTCGATGACGGGGAGGCCGGGGTGGTCGGGGTGCTCATCGCGGGCTTGTTTGGTACGGACGCGGCGACAGCCGATAGCGGGTTGTTGCCACGCACCTGCTGCACGAACGCCATGCCGGCGGCGCCGACCGCGAACCCGCCGATACACGCCGCTGCGATTAGCGCTCGACTGCGGTTGCGGCGCGGCGGTGTCGGCAACGGTCGGGGAGTTGGCGCGAACCAGCTCGGTTGGATCGGCGGTGTGGGTGTCCACTCGGTAGGTGGCGATGGCGGCAGTTCGGGAATCATGTCGGGCTCCTCTCGGGCTCGTCTCGATCATGAGCCCCGGGGGCGAAAACTCGAATAACGAGTGAGGTAGCGTCGCGCTGAAGCGTCGAGCGAGGTGTGTGTGCGGCGCTAGCGTGGAGGATCGGCGATGCTCAACGGGCACAATCGTCGACTCACGCTTCGGGGCCGGTAGCTCAGTGGTTAGAGCAGGCGACTCATAATCGCTCGGTCGCGGGTTCGATACCCGCCCGGCCCACCTCGTCTGACCTGCGGTTATGAGTCTTTAGCACTACCCATGAATGGCCTGCATCCAACATAAATCCAACATTTGGTACGCTCGTCGACATGGCCGAGCAGCGGAAGGTTCCTGGGATGCGCGAGCGCGCGCCCGGCGTGTGGGAGATCATCGTCGAGGCCGGTCGCGACCCGGTGACCGGACGCCGCCGGCAAGTGAGCCGCTCGGTCCGCGGCGGCGTTCGCGATGCCAAGAAGGTCCGAGCCGACTTGCTCACGGAGGTAGGCGCTGGTCGACATTCCGGTGCCGATGTGTCGATGGACGAGCTGTTCACGAACTGGCTGATCGAACTGGACCGCAAGGGCCGCTCGCCGTCAACCATCCACAACTACGACAAGACGTACCGCAAGAGCATCCAGCCGTTCTTGGGTGCCAAGGCCGTGCGCAAAGTGACGACTAAGAACCTGACGGATCTCTACGGTGCGCATCAGGCGCGTGGGCTCAAGCCGACGACCGTGTACCAGATTCACGCCTGCGTCTCGTCGATGTTCACGCAGGCGTGTCGTTGGGGCTGGCGCGATTCCAACCCGGCGCAGTGGGCCGAGCCGCCGTCGCGACCGAACGTGGTGCCAGTCATCCCGACGGTGGTTCAAGTAACAGCGTTGATCGATGAGGCAACGCAGTCGCGTCGACCGGAGTACGCGCGCGCGATCTTCGTCGCCGCCACGACAGGCGTGCGACGCGGCGAGCTGTGCGCTGTGCGTTGCAAACGCGACATCGACTGGAGCGCACGTGCGCTCATTGTCGGCCACAACATCGTCGATCTCCCGCACCGGCCGGTCGAGGAGCGCTCGACGAAGAACCGCCGAGTGCGCCCCGTTGCGCTCGACGATTTCACGCTCGCGTTGATCAGAGCGCAGATGGACATGGTGAGCGCTCGCGCAGCGGTCGCGGGCACGTCGTTGGTCGATGATCCGTATTTGTTCACCGACGCCATTGACGGATCGGAACCTTGGCGGCCGTCGATGGTCACGCGGTATTTCGCGCGGCTTCGCGAGCGCGCGTCGCTCGATCAACTCGACTTCCACTCGCTGCGTAAGTTCATGTCGACGTACGGCCAGGATCTTGGTTTCTCCGGCTCCCAGGTCGCGTTGCGCGCGGGTCACGATCCGTCGGTCGCGGCGAAGCACTACACGGGCCGCATCGCTGAGACCGATCGTGCCCTTGCGAGCGCGGTCGCCTCGCTGCTCATCGCCGATGGGCAACGAGCGACGCAAGAGGCCGGGCGATAGCAGAGCCTGTTCGTGGCCAACCCGCTGCATCGACGCGGGTGGGCGGTAGTTCACATTTCGATGCCGTGGTCGATTCCGTGGTCGATGCTTCGCTGGCGTTGTTGTTCGGGGCGCAGTGTGCGGTCGAGTTCGTTGATCG
>JAYUFA010000428.1:0-10867 GCA_043738925.1 Actinomycetota bacterium | reverse complement strand
TCTGGCCATCGGTAGCCATTTTCGCTGGGCGTGCACGTTGTCGTACGCTCTGTGCTTGGGGAGTAGGGGCATGGCACCGCTGCCCGCGGCTCGTGCCGCGGGCAGCGGTCGCTCTAACGTCGGCGGCGATGGCGCTTCGTTACGACACGATCTCGTTCCTGTCCGACTACGGCCACGACGACGAGTTCGTCGGCGTCGTCAAGTCGGTGATCCGATCGATTGCCCCCGCCGTCGGCGTCATCGACATCACCCACGCGATCGCCCCGCATGACGTGCGGGCCGGCGCAATGGCCCTCGCGCGCAGCGCCGCCTACCTGTGCCCCGGCGTCGTGCTCGGAATCGTCGATCCGGGGGTGGGTACGGCGCGCCGCGCGGTCGCTATCGGCGTGGGCGACGCGACGTCGATGCTCATCGGCCCCGACAACGGCTTGTTCGCTCCGGCCGTTGCGATGGTTGGTGGAGCGACGTCGGCCTACGAGCTCACGAATACCGAATACCACCTTGACTCGGCGGGCAACACGTTTGCCGGGCGTGACGTTTTCGCCCCCGTTGCCGCGCATTTGTGCGCCGGCGTTCCCCTGACCGAGCTCGGCACCGAGATCGATGCGCACACGCTCACGCCCGGTGTGTTCCCGCTCAGTCGCTTCGAGGACGACGCCCTCGTCTGCGAGGCGTTATGGATCGACCGGTACGGCAACGTGCAGTTGAACATCGCGCTCGACGACCTCGAGACGTTCGGCGATCGTGCGCGGGTGTTGGTCGACGGCCGGTCGCGCATCGCCGTGCGCGCCGCTACGTACGCGGCGTTGCGCGTCGGTGAGCTCGGGCTCGTCGTCGATTCCTACGGCCTACTGTCGCTCTGCGTCGATCGAGGCTCGGCTGCGCTGGAGCTGTCGGTGCACGCCGGCGCCCAGGTGACGATCAAACCGGTCGACGCCGAAACAGGTGGGCGTGAAGGTGTGCCCGTCCAACTACAACCACGTTCGGGAGGTGGGCGATGAGGTTCGGTACCACGATCGCCGTTGCGATACTGCTGCTCGGCATCCTCATAGCGGGCGTACTCCAACTGTTCATCCTCGCGAAGTAGCACCCGCTCAGATCGTCGCGGCGAGTCGGTCGCGCGTGAAGCGCGACGCGCCGCGCAGGTTGAGCATGATCGCCAGCGCCCACATCACTGCGCCCACGAGCACGGAGATGGCTGGGTCGACGAGCAAGAGCCCGGTGGCCTGGCCGAGCGCCAAGAAGATGAGCGGCAGGATCACGGCGCCGCCGAGCTGGTTCGCTTCCTGCGCAGTGCGTGCGCGGGCCGATACGCGGACCATCACACCGAGGCCCAAGGCAGCAACAGCCGGGGCTACCCAGAAAATCATCAGGAGCCACAGGCGCGTTGGCACAAACACGCGGTGCATCACGGGCCACGCCGCCACGTTCGACACGAGCGCGAACGCGACGAAGCCAATCCACGAAACGGCAACGGCCGGCACGAAGGCGGTGAGCAACTTTCCGATGTACAGGTCGCGGTCGCTCACGGGCAGGTGCAGCAGCGCCTCAATCGTGCGTCGTTCCTTTTCGCCCGCGAACGCGTCGGCTGCGATCACCGCCGAGATCATCAGTGGCACGATGAGAAAGAGCGGCGCGAGCAGGTAGCCGTTGATCAGCACCACCACTTGCTGGCGCTGGGGCAGCTTCGTAATCGGTCCTGCGATGTCGCCCGGCAATCGGTGCAGGAACTCGGTGACATCGGGGCTCGCGGTGTGGGCCGCAATCAAACCGATCACGGCAGGCAGCACGATCAGCAGCAACGTCGGCACGAGCAGCATGGGTAACCACAACGCCTTCGACCGCCGCACGGCGCGGAGATCCTTCGCAATCACGAGACGGACGACGCTCCAGTCGACGTTCACGCGGCCTGCTCCGTGCTCGACTGGCGCGCGGTATCGGTCGCGATGAGCGCCTCGATCGCGAAATACACCTGCTCGAGCGTGTCGGGGTGCACGGTCGCGCCGTAGATATCGATGTTGCGCGCCACGATGCTGGCCACGAGGTGCGGCACGCGGCCGCGATCGTCAATGCGAAGGGCCGCGCCGTTCTCGTCGGCGTCAACCGTGATCACACCCGGCGTCGTCCGCAAGAAGGCGAGTTGCGACGCGTCCGCCGGTCGGCCGAAGTCCAACGTCAACGCGCTGCCAGGCCACAATTCGGCAGCGAGCGCCGCGGGGCGACCATAGGCGTACAGACGCCCGTGATCCAAGATCGCGGCACGGTCGGCGAGCCGTCCGGCTTCACCGAGGAAGTGGGTGCACAACACCACAGTGCGACCCTCGCCGGCGAGGCGCGCGATGAGGTCGAGTACGGATCGCGTCGCGCTCGGGTCGAGGCCCGATGTGGGCTCGTCAAGAAAAAGCACTTCGGGTTCGTGCACGAGCGCTCGGATAAGAGCGACCCGCTTGCGCTGTCCTGTCGACATGCCCTGCACGGTTGCATCGCGCCGGTCGGCGAGCCCGAACTCCTCGAGCATCGCGTCGATGCGCTTTTTGGCCACGCCTGCACCAAGGCCGCGCATGCGAGCCGCAAACCACAGGTTTTCGAACGCGGTCAGCCGGTCATCCAGACCGGCGTTTTCGGTGAGCACGCCAGTCTTGCTGCGCACGGCGTCGCCGTTGACAGCGGGATCGATCCCGAGCACGGTGGCCGAACCCGCGTCGGCGGCGAGCACACCGTTCAGCAACCGAACGGTGGTGGTCTTGCCAGCTCCGTTGGGCCCGAGCAGTGCAAGCACCTCGCCCTCGCCGACTTCGATGCTGAGCGATTCCAGCCCGCCGCCTCCAGGGAACATCCGCCGCAAGCCGTTTGTGCTGATCACCGCTCCAACGGTCACGTCACGATCATCGGCACGGTTCACGAGGTGATCATCGGCACGCGTGGCCAAATGGTGACGTGTTCCGCAGAACGCGGTCAGCGCCACGCAGCGCGCAAGGCCCCCAACACCGTGGCCACCCTGGCCGCGCTGGCGGGAGGTGGCGGCGGAGGAGGTGGCGCGGTGGTCGTGGTGACCACGGCGCTGGTTGGCGTGTGTACCTGCTTGGGAACGAACGGTCTCGTTGTCGGCGGCGCAGCCTGCTCCGGTGCGCCGGCCGACGCGGCTGCCGGCGGGGTTGCGGCCGGTGCAGCGGAAGGCGGTTCAGCCGGCGGTTGATCGGCGAGCTTCTCGAAGCGGTGGGTCGTGTAGAGGGCGTTGCCTACCCAGATGACACCGACACCGACCCGGGTGAACTCCGGATCCATGATGTTTTCGAAGTGGCCGGGGCTAGCGATGAAGGCGTTCATGACCACGGTGACGTTGCCACCCGTGCCGACGTTTTCTCCGAGCTTGAGCCAATCGGCGGTGACCCCCGCGCTGATCGGCTTCGCGTGCGAGATCTTGCCGGCATCGGCCATCTGCTGTGTCCAGCCTCGAGCCAACGCGCGGAGTTCCGGGTCGACCGTCAGCGGCGCGACGCCGCCTTTGGCCCGTGTGGCGTTCAGCAGCGAGATGAACTGGGCCTCGTCGGCGGCCGGGTCGCTCGGCGACGCCTGCACCGGTGTCGCGGCCAGTCCGAGCAGGGCGAGGACACAAACGGCGAGAAGTGCCGCGACAAACCGGGGCAGACGTGCGTCACTTCCGTGTAAGCGAGGTCTGGATACGGGCACGACAGGCACATCGACGCGCATCAAGAGCGCCTTGAGTGGTAATTTCGGTCACCCTTCGTGACCATGTCCGTCGTCGCGCCCCCTGTGGCAGCATGGGATCTGGGGGAAGGGGCGAACGGTGAACCTGGCGCACGTGCTCGAGCGGGGGCCTGACGACGCGGTTGCGCTCATCGCAGACGAGCAACGCTGGACCTATCGCACGTTACGCGCCGCGACCGCCGCGCTCGCCCAGCAGCTTTCGGCGTCGGGTTTGGTGCCTGGCGACCGCATCGGCCTGGTGGCCGCCAACAACCCGGCCTTCGTCGTCGGCGCGTTGGCCGGGCTCGGCGCGGGGCTGGTGGTGGTGCCGCTCAACCCACAGAGCCCAAGTCCCGAGTTGGCGCGCGAGTTGGCGGTCACGGGGACCCGAGTCGTGCTGGCTGATCCGACCGCGGCTGCCCGCCTCGCCGCCGGCGAACTCGCGGTCGATCGAGTCGTGCCGATCGTTGCTGCTGCGTCTCTCGCGGCTGGTTCGATCACGGCTGGGTCGATCGCGGCGGTATTCGCGCCGTTGAAGGTTGATCGCGACAGCCCGGCCTTCTTGCTCTTCACCAGTGGCACGGCGGGTCCACCGGCGGCCGCCATCCTCAGCCACGGCAACTTGCGAGCCAATCTCGACCAGGTCGCCGCTCATCCACGGGCCGCGGTTGCCTCCACCGACGTGGTGCTCGCCATCACCCCCATGTGTCACGTGTTCGGACTCAATGCAGTGCTGTACCCCGCCTTGGACGCCGGCGCGACGGTAGTGTTGGTCGAGCACTTCGAGCCGAGCGCCGCGCTCGCCGCGATTGCTGATCATCGCGTCACCGTCGTCAGCGGACCGCCGGTGCTGTGGGATGCGCTCGCTGACGCGTGTCACGATCCGGCCGTTTTCGCTGGCGTTCGTCTCGCGGTGAGTGGGGCGGCGCCGCTCGACGATCGCACCGTGGCAGCAGTGCGTTTGCGCTGCGGCGTATCACTACGGCAGGGCTATGGACTCACCGAGGCGTCACCGGTTGTTGCGTTGTCGATCGGTACGGATGCGCCCGCCTCGTCGGTTGGTTTGCCACTACCCGGTCTCGCCGTGCGCCTTGTCGACGAGGTCGGCGACGACGTGTTTATCGGCGACGAAGGCGAGATATGGGTGCGGGGTCCCAATGTGTTCCAGGGCTACTGGGGCGATCGTGACGCAACCGCCCGGGCGATTGACGGCAACGGCTGGTTACGTACTGGCGACATTGCGGTTGTCGACGAAAACGGCTGGCTGACATTGGTCGATCGTGTGAAGGACCTGATCATCGTCTCCGGGTTCAATGTGCACCCAGGCGAAGTCGAGACCGTGCTGCTGTCGTATTCGGGCGTAGACGAAGCCGCGGTAATCGGAGTCGCGCACCGCGGCAGCGGTGAGCGGCTCGAGGCAACTGTCGTACTTGCGAAAGGTGCGGCGGTAGGCGAGGCCGAGCTGATCGAACACTGTCGCGGCCAACTCGCTCGGTACAAGGTGCCGTCGGTGGTGCGCTTCGCCGAAGCGTTGCCTCACGGGCTCACGGGCAAGGTGCTTCGACGGACGTTGCGACGACCTCCCGAGGAGTCGTAACGAGAAACCCGACGAACAACAGCGCGATGCCGATCACGAGGGTCACCGCGAAGCCGTCCATCTCACCCAGCACCGAGTTCAACAAGCCTCCCGCGCCGAGAACGAGGGTGCCGAGCGCGATCAGGCCGTTGGCTGCGGCAAGGCGCCGCGCGGCCGCGTCACGATGACGCGCGAGGCGGGCGGCACTCCACACGGCACCGGCCACCAACACGACCGAACCCACGCTGGACGCCGACGCGGCGAACACTCGCGGAAGCGCCCCGAAGACAGCCGAGCCCTGAGGCAGGCTGCGCACCGGAATCGGGCCCCGCAGCGGCGCCGCAAAAACGACCCCGGCGCCGAACGCAGTACCAATCGTGGTGACCACCATCGCCGCGCGGGCCGCCGTCGGCGATGCGAGCAGGTACCACGTGCCAAGCGCCAGCACGGGCACGTCGACGACGGCGCCCGCCGCATAGAACACACGGAACGAGCCGGAGGACCAACCGAACGAAGCACCCCACCACGCAGCGCCTCCGGCAAATGCGAAGAACAGGAGCGCTACTGACCAGGCGAGCTCGTTCGGTCGCCGACGGTCGAGCCATCGCTCGACCGTGGCTGCCGCGAACGCCAGTGCTGTCAAGGTGGCCGCTGCCGCCAACGCGCTCTGGAGCCTCATGGCACCGAGGATACGGTGGCGTCCGCCATCGTTCTGTCACGAGGCGTTCGCCGTCGTCCTGTTTCGTGGCGTCCGCCACACAGCTGTTTGGTGGCGTTCGCCACACAGCTGTTTCGTGGCGTTCGCCACACACGCCTGATTGTGCATTTGTGCACGAGCTGCGTAAGTTCGTCGCCATGGCCGGTGCTCGCAGTCGCATCCCCGACGCCACGGTCGCCCGACTACCGCTGTATCGCCGCAGCCTGCTGGACCTGGCGGCCCGGCGTGTCGCCACGGTCTCGTCCGAGCAGCTCGCCGGCTTGGCGGGCGTCAACGCCGCCAAGGTCCGCAAAGACCTCAGTTACCTCGGCAGCTACGGCACTCGGGGCGTCGGCTACGACGTGCAGTTCCTGCTGTTCGAGATCGAACGCAAACTCGGCCTCACCACAGAATCGCCTGTGGTCATCGTCGGGCTCGGGAACTTGGGTCAGGCGCTCGCCAACTATGGGGGCTTCCGAGAACGCGGGTTTCCCATCGTTGCCCTCGTTGACGCCGACCCCGCCAAGGTCGGTCAACAAATCGGCCCACTCGTCGTCGAGTCGATGGACGAACTGGCCACCGCAGTCAGCGAACGAGCGGTGGCGGTGGGCATCATCGCAACGCCGGCCCACGCCGCTCAGGAAGTCGCCGACCGATTGGTGGCTGCCGGCGTCCGATCGATCCTGAACTTTGCCCCTGCGGTGATCTCGGTGCCCGACGATGTACCACTGCGCAAGGTCGACCTCGCGACCGAGTTGCAGATCCTCAGCTTCTACCAACAACGCGAGGGTTCCGATATCCGATTCCAGGCGTCGTGATCCGATCAGGGAGTTGTCACGAACTACTGACGTCGGGGATGCTGGGGAGACACCGCATACTGGTGTCGCAACCCGTCATCCGCTGAACCTCGAGAAGGAGACGGCGTGTCCCTCGTAGCCATCGGGCTCAACCACAAGTCGGTGCCGCTCGACCTGCTCGAGCAGATGACGTTTGGCGAGTCCGATTTGCCGAAGGCGTTGCACGCGCTCATTGCTCGTCCACATGTGAGCGAAGCGGTCGTGCTCTCGACGTGCAACCGCACCGAGGTGTACGTCTTCGCCGAGCGTTTCCACGGCGCCTACCAGGATGTGCGCGACACGCTGGCCGAGTTGCGCAATCTGTTGCCCGAGGAGTTTTCCGAGTTCCTCTACGCGCATTACGACGCTGATGCGGCGCGTCATTTGTTCAGCGTCGCCAGCGGGCTCGACTCAGCGGTCATCGGCGAGAGCGAAGTGCTCGGCCAGGTGCGTCACGCGTGGGAAGTAGCACAAACCGAGTCGACAGCGGGCGCATCGATCAATCGCTTGTTCCGTCAGGCACTCGAAGTCGGCAAGCGCGCCCGTACCGAGACGACGATCAGCCGGCACATCGCGTCGGTCTCGCAGGCCGCCGTGGCGATGGCTGCACAACACCTCGGCACGCTCGACGATCGCAACGTGTTGGTGCTCGGCGCTGGCGAGATGGGCGAGGGCATGGTCGTGTCGCTGGCGGCATCCGGCGTGCGCGAAGTGGTTGTCGTCAACCGCACGTTCGAACATGGCGCCGAGCTGGCCACACGTGTCCAGGGCCGGGCAGCGCGCCTTGGTGATCTCGCCGACGAGTTGGTGGCGGCCGACGTGTTGCTCACCTCCACCGGGGCCACGTCGATGATCGTCGAGTCGGCCGATATCGCGGCGGTCATGGCGGCCCGCGGTTCGCGGCCCCTGCTCATCGTCGATATCGCCGTGCCGCGCGATGTCGATCCGTCGGCTGCGAACCTCGATGGTGTCACGTTGCTCGACATGAGCGACTTGACCGCGTTCGCCGAGGCCGGCATGCGTGAGCGTTACCGCGAGGTCGACGCCGTCGCGCAGATCATCGACGACGAAGTCGATCGCTACCTCACGCAAGGCTCGGCGCGCGAGGTAGCACCGCTCATCGCCTCGCTGCACGACCGGGCTGAGGCCATTCGTGTTTCCGAGGTCGAACGGCATCGCAACCGGCTCGCCGACTTGACTGCGGTCGAGCGCGCCAATGTCGAGGCAATCACCCGCGGCATCGTCGCGAAACTCCTGCATGCGCCGACGGTGCGTTTGAAGGACGCAGCGGGAACCGCGCGCGGTGAACGCTTCGCCGAGTCACTGCGCGACCTCTTCGATCTCTGAGGTGGAATTGCGCATCGCCACCCGAGGCAGCGCCCTCGCGCGCTGGCAGGCCGATCACGTGGCGTCATTGCTGGCCGCGCGCGGTCATCACGACGTCACGTTGGTGGTGATCGAGACCACTGCCGACCGGCGCCTCGACGTACCGATCGACGCCATGGGTGGCAAGGGCGTATTCGTCAAGGAAATCCAGGCCGCCGTGCTCGACGGTCGCGCCGACGTGGCGGTGCACTCAGCGAAGGACCTCCCCGCGGTCACGCCCCGCGAGTTGGTCATCGCCGCGGTGCCCGAGAGGGCCGACCCGCGCGACGTGTTGGTGGGCACGCGGTTGGCCGCGCTTGCACCGGGCGCACACATCGCGACCGGTTCGATACGTCGTCAGGTGCAGCTTCGGGCTGCACGACCCGACCTGCGTTTCTCGGGGCTGCGCGGCAACATCGCGACCCGCTTGACGCGCGTCGGCGAGTTCGATGCGATCGTGATGGCGAAGGCCGCGCTCGATCGACTGGGGCTCACACCCGACGTGGTCGATGTGCTCGACGTGACCGTGATGCTGCCCCAGGTTGGCCAAGGAGCGCTCGCGATCGAATGTCGCAGTGATGATCACGCGCGACGCGAGATCCTCGCGGGTATCGACCATCACTTGTCGCGCCGCGCCGTCGAGACCGAACGGTCCTTCCTCACCGAACTAGGCGGCGACTGTGATCTCCCGGCGGGTGCGTATGCCACGGTCGATACCGACGACGGCGTGATCGCGCGCGGTCTGCTTGCCTCGCGCGACGGCACCACCGTGCTCTACGAGACGATGCACGGCAGCGACCCTTACGACTTGGGTCGAGCCCTCGCCCGTGCCCTCGTAGCGCGTGGCGGCGCGTCGCTCGGGCGTTCGTAGCGCAACGCCGTCGCGGTGCTCGCCGCAGCCCCGTACGCTGCCGGCGTGTCGTTCACCGGCCGCTCCGTGGTCATCACCCGCGCGAAGGTGCAGAGCGCCACTCTTGCCGCCGCCCTCGCGGCGCAGGGCGCCCGGGTGATCGAGGTGGCCGTACTTGCGATTGCCCCTCCGGTCGACGGTGGAGCCGGGCTGCGGACCGCTGTCGCGTCGCGTCGTGCGTACGACTGGATCGTGCTGACGTCACCCAACGGCGTGGAAGCGTTCGTCGCCGCGCTCGACGGGTCGGCCTGTGAGGTGCCGGTGGCCGTGGTCGGTAGTGGCACCGCCGCCCGCCTGGCGTCGCATGGCATCACTGCGGCGTTGGTTCCCGAGCGGTTCGTCTCCGAAGGCCTGGTCGAGGCGTTTCCGAATGCGCCGGGGTCGGGCGGCCGTGTACTGATTGCGCAGGCGGAGGCGGCACGAGATGTCGTTGAGGTAGGACTCCGTGCGAAGGGCTGGCAGGTCACGACGGTAACCGCCTACCGCAGCGTCTCGGCCCCGGTTGACGCCGCTGCACTTGACGCCGCCAGTGCCGCGGACGCGATCGTGTTTACGTCGGCGTCGACGGTTGAGCACTATGTCGCGGCAGCAGGGGTCGATGCCGTGCCCAACGTTGTCGCCTGCATCGGCCCCGTCACTGAAGCCGCGGCGCGATCGTTCGGCATCAGCGTCACGGTCGTGGCATCACCCCACACGATCGAGGGTGTTGTCGAAGCGCTCGCAGCGTACTTCGCGGCGCTGGATGATCCCCGTGTCTGATGCAGTCGTGTTCGGTCGGCTCGGTGCGATCGACCACAAGGCGCTCCGTAGACTCGTCGTGTGACCTATCCCCGACAACGACCTCGGCGCTTGCGCCGCACGCCCG
Organism: Actinomycetota bacterium; assembly: GCA_043738925.1. Lineage (GTDB taxonomy): Bacteria > Actinomycetota > Acidimicrobiia > Acidimicrobiales > WLNW01 > WLNW01. The sequence continues at coordinate 910 of JAYUFA010000428.1, read as the reverse complement.
TGCTGCGCCGGATGGTGGCCGAGACGTGCTTACGCACCGACGATCTCATTGCGCCGTTGTTCGTGCGTGAGGCCATCACCGAACCCCAGCCGATCGTGTCGCTGCCGGGCGTGGTGCAACACACCCGAACGTCTCTTCGCGACGAGGTGAGCGCGTTGCGCGACCTGGGTGTGCCGGCGGTGATTCTGTTCGGCGTGCCCGCGAGCAAGGACGCCACTGGTTCCGGAGCGTGGGATCACGACGGCATCGTGCAGGTCGCGTTGCGTGATCTCCGTGATGAGTTCGGTGACACGATGGCGATTATTGCCGATCTGTGCGTCGACGAATACACCGATCATGGTCACTGCGGCGTGCTCGACGGCAAGGGCAGTGTCGACAACGATGCGACGCTTGAGTTGTACGCACGCATCGCGGTGGCGCAGGCCGAAGCGGGTGCGGACATCGTTGCGCCGTCGGGGATGATGGATGGCCAGGTGGCCGCGATCCGCAACGCGCTCGACGTGGCGTCACACGCCGATACGGCGATCATGGCGTACGCGGCGAAGTACGCGTCGGCGCTGTACGGGCCGTTCCGCGACGCAGTCGATGTCACCATCGTGGGTGGCGGTGATCGCAAGGGCTACCAACAGGACTACGCCAACGCCCGCGAGGCGCGTCGTGAGATCCAACTCGACATCGACGAGGGCGCGGACATCATCATGGTGAAACCCGCGCTCACCTATCTCGACATCGTTGCCGCGGCCCGTGCCGCGGTCGATGTGCCGATCGCGGCCTATCACGTGTCGGGCGAGTACGCGATGGTCAAGGCTGCTGCCGAACGCGGCTGGATCGACGGCCCCGCCGTAGCGCTCGAACAGATCACCGCCGTCAAGCGCGCGGGTGCCGATCTCATCCTCACCTATTTCGCTCG
>JAYUFA010000427.1:0-4106 GCA_043738925.1 Actinomycetota bacterium | reverse complement strand
CGTCACACGCTCCTGTAGACCACCGACACGGCGCTGAAGTTCCCACCGCGCCAGCGAAACCATGTTCACCGGATGTTCGACGGAACTTCCACCGACATCGGGCGGTCTCCTGGTCGTGAGGATCATGGTCAGACTCGCGACGCCGAGTTCCAAACCGCGGAGGCCTGCGTCATCCGTGTCGTCGAGCGCGCCAAGCGCGCCGATGATCGCGCCTCCGAGGAGCACGCCTCGTATGTCGACTTTGCCGGTGAGCACGCCGAAGTACGTTGTCTCCGGGTCGACCGAGTCGAGTAGCCAATCGTTCCCGGGTCCACATCAGCGAACCGCGCTGGCCCAACAACCCACCACGAGCGAGACCGTCGATGCATACGCATCACCATCACCCGACCGGTGACGCGACGCCCGCGTGGCGCCACCTCCGCGCACTCGTCGTCACGATCGGCGTGGCCACGGTGATCGCGGGCGCGCTTCTCTGGCCGCGAGGTCACGGACCCGACCCGATCAACGCCGGCGACACGCGCGAGGTCGATGCAACCATCGCGAACGTCGATCACGGACGTTGCCCATCGGTCGAGGTCCAAGGCGCCGACACCGACTGCCAGCTCGTCACGGCCACCGTCACCAGCGGACCAACCAAAGGAGAATCGGCGTACCTCGAAGCGCGCGACATCGACTTTGCGATACCCGTACTGCACGCGAGCGACCACGTCGTGCTGCGCTACACCCCGACTTCGCCGGTCCCCTATCAGTACTCCTTTGCCGACTTCCAACGCGCCAAACCCATCGCCGCGCTGGTCGCGCTGTTCACGATCGTGGTGCTCGTCATCGGACGCGGCCTCGGCCTGCGATCACTCATCGGGCTCGCGGCGAGCCTGGCCATCATCTTGTCGTTCGCCCTCCCGTCACTGCTCCGCGCCAACAATGCGCTCGCGGTCGCGCTCGTCACCACCGTTGCCATCGCCTTCATCGCGCTCTACGTCGCGCACGGCATCAACGCTGCGACAACCGTGGCGCTGATGGGCACACTCGTCAGTCTCGGCGTGATCGTCGCACTCGCCGCGATCTTCATCTCCTGGGCCAAGCTCACCGGCCTCTCCGACGAATCCGCGCAAGTCCTGCGCGTCACCGCCAGCGCCATCGACCCACGAGGCCTGCTCCTCGCAGGAACCGTCATCGGCGCGCTCGGCGTTCTCGATGACATCACCGTCACCCAAGTCGCCGCGGTGGTCGAACTCCGCGCCACCAACGCGGACCTCGACACGACCACGTTGTACCGCCGCGCCATACGCATCGGCCGCGACCACATCGCCTCGACCGTGAACACCCTGATCCTCGCCTATGTCGGCGCGTCACTCCCACTGGCGCTCTATTTCACCCAGTCAGGCCAACGCGCAAGCCGCGTCGCCACCCGCGAAGTCGTCGCCGCAGAAATCGTGCGCACGCTCGCCGGCAGCATCGGCCTCGTGCTCGCCGTACCCGTCACCACCGCGCTCGCCGTGCACCTCCTCAAACCAGCACCGACCTCAAGCGCCGGCAACGGCCCGACCTGGGACGATTTCGCGCCCGACCAATAGCCGCGAGGATGGCCAGACCCCTCCACCCCACCTGCGGTCGTTCCGCTCCACGCTTCGACAACGCGCGGTGCGCCGTGCAACCCGGTCGGGACGTCCGTACATGACGACTGTCGACAACACCGGGAGGTCCGCGGCGAGCCGAGAGAGGTGTCGGTCAGCAGGAGACCGCGCTACCTACAATTGGACGGCAAGCTGCGAGCCCGCGACGCCAGGCATTCCATTCGTCATAGGTCAGGAGCTGTGCTGACTCGAGTAGATCCCGAAAGCTCGTCTCGCTTAGCCCAGCGGCATTCACCCTTACGATCGATCCCTCTGGTCTCGCCTCAGCCTCCCGAAAACCGCTATCCGACCGAACGATCGTAAAGCGCGCGGGGCCAATATTCGACTCCACCACAATGGTCGTTCGGCTTCCGAATTGCCGCGCCGCTGCCGGTGCGACAGCGACCATGACATATCCATCGTCACGAACCATCAAGACGTGGTCTGAAGGTACGAGCATTTCGATATTGACGGAAAGGTCCTCGCGACTTTCGATAGCATTTCCCAGTCGCGCGTCGAATCGAACTGCCCTCCGCTCGCCGTCAGCCGGTGGTGAGTTCTGAACCGAAGCCGTCGTCGAATTACCGCTGCCGCATCTCGATAGACGCACCGCAATCGCAAATCCAATTCGAGCGTCGCGGCTCGGCGTGATCACGTCGACTTCGCAGGGCGGAGGTCGTAGCACGCAAACGGAGTGACCGACTTGTACTTGCCTCCGCTGACTTGCACGACACCAGCACACGGCACGTTCTGCACGTGGCCGCTCGGGAACCTGATCGCGCCCGGTCCGCCTTCGATGGCGACGGACTCGAACGCGCCCTCGACGGTCTTGCGAAAGTTGTCAATGGTCACCTGGCCTTTCGCCGCCGTAGCGAGGAGCATCTGGCGCAAGAGATCGGTCGACCAATATCCGAGCGACGCACCCTCGGTGATGATCGGCAACGTCGACCCGCTGGAGCGCAGGTCGCTCGTCAGCTGGCCGATAGCGATCGAGTTGTCCTCCGCGGCCGGGATCTGCGTCACGATGAAACCGTGCTCCATCGCAGCTGCCGCACCGGGTGAAGACTCAAGAAACCCCGGGTCGTAGGTGACCGAGTCGTACACGACGCCGTCGTACCCCGTTTGCGCGATAGCGGCACGCACCCGTAGGACGGTTGTGAAGTCGGACGCGATCATCACCGCGTCGGGGTGCTTTTCCTTGACGACGCTCACGTACGGGGCGTAGTCGCCGTTGTACTGCACCGGCACCGGAATCTTCGCTACGACCTGCGACTTCGCAAACATCGCAGAGAGTTGTGCGTCGGCGTACGAACCCGAAGCCGAATCCGAGCGGAAGATCGCGACAGACATCGTGTCGACGTCCTTGTGCAGCAACGCGGCGATGGGTTCGACCAGCGAGCCATCGGTGCGCTGCGACAATCCGAGGTCGAACGCAGACACGCAGCCATTGAACCCGTAGCCCCACGCGTCCTTCCCGCAAAATCCTGGCATGAAGCCCCACCCGAAGAAGGGGATCTTTCGCGAGGTGAGGTAGTCCGTTGTTGCGGGTAGTAGCGCCTCGCTCGTAGCGATGATCGCGAACACATGGTCGTCTTCGACGAGGGAGCGGGCAAGCTCAAGGTTTCGCGTCGGATCGCCGCCGTCATCGCGCACGCCGACGAAGTCGAGCTTGCGGCCCCCGATGCACGTCCTGTTCGCCTTTTCTACGATCGCGCGGATGCCGTCTTCCATGCCGACGAAGCTTCGCATCGGGCCCAGGCCGCCGATCCTGATCGGCGCAGCGTCTGCGTCGCACTCCAACGTGATCATCGATGCCGTCAAGGTGGTGGATGTCGACGTCGCGACGGTGAGTTCGCGCGTCGACACCGTCGAGGCACCACCTCCACACCCGCTTGTGCCGAGCACCAGGAGCGCGATCGTCGTGCCCCGGCGGAGTGGCCTGCTCCGCCGCGACGGCCTCGCGCCCAGCGAATATCTGAGGATCACTGGAACGAGGCTACAACGATTCGACAACTCGGTCGCCGCACGTACGCTCACGGCTTGGCGATCATGACTTCGGTGGACTTGACCACCACGAGCGCATCGTCGTCGGACCCGAGTCGAGTTGAAAGCCGCTTTTGCGAACGAGGGTGTAGGTGCTATCGCCGGGTGGGGTGGTCGGGCCGCGGGGGCGCATCCGCGCGCGAGATCACCCGGGGCGGGCCTCGCTGGGCGTTGGTGGGATCGTGTGCCGGCACCTGGACGTCGCCCGCATCGCCGAGGCGCTCGACGTGTCATGGAACTGCGCGAACTCCGTGGCGCTCGACGACGGCTGACGTGTGCTGATCGCCGACCCGGGCCGGTTCGATGGTGCTCGTGTGATTCGGGGTCGAAGGGACGACCTACAAGAAGTTGTCTCAATGGCTTCGACACCTTCCGTTGAGCGTCACATTCACGCAACCGGACAGAAGCCCGATGGTCGACCCAACTGCGGTTCCGGGCACGAGTCCATTC
>JAYUFA010000426.1:0-1524 GCA_043738925.1 Actinomycetota bacterium | reverse complement strand
TCCTGGCGGTAGATAACACCCTTGAGGAGCAACACCAGACAACGGGACAACGGATCGCCGACCGAACCCGCTGCTACGTCAGTCGTCACCTCCAGCGCCCTCTCACTCATCGCACGAACACCACCCTCGGGAGTCGGGCCGAGCAGTCGGCGCCATCCACGGACCACGCGATGGTGTCGGTCACCTTGTCGTCCGTCGCGGAACTGAACCGATCCGTGCCCAGATGCAGATAGGCCACGATTTCTGCCACACCCCGCTCGATCGGCATTGCCGCGCATAGATCACGCAATGTCACCTGACCCCGCTCGTCGAGCATCCGGTCGATGTGCCCAGCGACGCGCTCGACGTCAACGAGGTCGAGTTCGTACAGAGCACTGATGTCGATCACACTGTCGTCAGCGTCATCGATCGCATCCTCGACCACCGTTGGCCGCCGCAACGCGGCCAGCGGCCGTTCGAACGGCAATCCCACATCGGCTCCAGGGACACCGACCGTGACGAAGGTCCCTTCTGGTGCCACATCGCGGATGTCGAACGCTGCCGTTTCGACACGTCTCAAGAGCTCGACGATGCGGCGATCGTCGAGCCAGCTGTTGTCGTCGACGAACCTCCGTAGTTGCCTCGTCAGTTGCGCGACCGTTGCCTGGGTGTGCTCAGCGGCACCGTGCCATTGATGGTGAACGCGTCGGAGGCGTCGGTCCTTCGCGAAGTCGGCCATCGCCGGTTGCTGGAGCACACGCACGAGGTTCTCGGTCATCTCGTCCTGGCGGCCAGGCGAGACCAGCAGCTCCCAGAACGCTCGAAAGCTACGGCCAGCGTCAGACCCGGAAATCGCATCATGCTCGTCAAGGATGCTGCCGATCAGGGCACCCTTCGAGCCATCCCAAGCGGCGATTCGTTCACGCACCTCACGATCGAGGGCCCGGAAGTTCTGCTCGACGTTGCGGAAATCGCCGAGGAGTTCACCAGCCATATCCACAAACTGCTGGAACTGCTCACGAAGCCGGCGCGGATCGATCGTCTCGACACGGCCGCCGGCGATAACGGCGATCTCAGCGTCGATCTCCTCACGTCGTCGCGTCAGGTCGGCGGTGCGCAGATCGGGGTCGGTTTCGACGCCGCGCGCCATCTGCCCCAACAGATCGACCAGCACACGCAGGCGAGACTCAGTCGCGACCGACGGGCGATGGGCCAGTCTGGACGCCCACCGGACCGCTTGTTCGGCCTCAGGGGTGAGGTCGAACGCCGGCTGGTCGTCTCCATCGATGTAGAAGCGACGCAACCACCCGCGCTCGTTCGACGCCCACTCGGTCAAGTAGGCGACCGCAGTCCGCGACGACACCGGGTCGCCGGTCGCATCGCGGAGTGCGTACAGCTCGTCATCCAGAGCTTCAATCAGCCGTGGTTGTGTGATCTGGCGGGCATTCGGGACGATGAACACTCGGTTAAACAGCGAGACGACAAGCGGCGCGTGCTCGTAGCGGAGAAGCCGCCAACCAGGATGATGATCGCGCAGCCGGACCA
>JAYUFA010000425.1:0-1527 GCA_043738925.1 Actinomycetota bacterium | reverse complement strand
GAAGGAGCTCGCGACGCTCGACCTGTTGTCGGACGGTCGACTCGAAATCGGCGTCGGCGCCGGATGGATGGCTGCCGACTATACGCGCGCAGGTCTCGTGTTCGACCCACCTGGTGTGCGCATCGCCCGCCTCGGCGAGGCCATCGCCGTGCTCAAGGGGCTCCTTGGTACCGGCGCGTTCACGTTTGCCGGTGAGCACTACGCCATCGACGCGCTCGACGGTCAGCCCAAGCCTTCGCAAACGCCACACCCCCGCTTCCTCGTGGCCGGTGGTGGGCGCAAGGTCCTGACGCTCGCCGCACGCGAAGCGGACATCGTCGGGATCAACGTGAACCTTGCCGCCGGCGTGATCGACGGTCGCGCCGGCACCTCTGCCACGGGCGATGCGACGCTCGAGAAATTGCAATGGATTCGCGAGGCGGCGGGTGATCGTTTCTCGTCGATCGAACTGCACGTACGCACCCAGATCGCGATGATGCACGACCACCCGCGCGGCGTTGCCGAGATGCTCGCGCCCGCACTCGGCATCTCCGTCGACGATGCGCTGGGCTCACCGCACGCGCTGGTTGGCACGATCGACGGCATCGTCGACACACTGCTCGAGCGACGAGAGCGCTACGGCATCAGCTACGTGTGCTGGCACGACGACGCCCTTGAGTCGTTGGCTCCGGTGGTGTCGCGGCTCGCAGGGCGGTAAGGCCACGCCCGCCGTCAGGTAGCGACGGCCTCGCGGCCGAGCAGCGCCAACAAGCGGGTCGCGGCGTCAGCGCCGTCGGCAGGGAGCATCGCCGCACGGAAGAAGCCGGAGCTTTCGAGTGTCGAAGCCATGGGGAACCAAAAGTCGAGGCAGTACTCGCACAACTCGGGGTCGAGCATCACTGGCTCGCCAAGCGCCTGGCCGAGATCCCAGGCGTGCACCAGGCTGTCGGTGACCCGAAAGCCGATCACCGTGCGGCCGCGGATGTTGCCGAGGGGATGGGCGTAACGCTCGTTCAACGACCCCGGTGCGGCAAACGCACGAATTGCGGCCAGCGCGGTACCACGCCACGACGCGAGGGGGTTCAGGCCAAGCACCGACGGATCGACCTCCTCGATGAACGCAACGGTCTCGCCGGCGAACAAACCGGGAATCTGTGCGTCGCCGATCACCACATGCGCGACGAGCGTGCGGATGTCCCAGTCGGAGCACGGGGTGGGCAACTCCCATTCCTCGTCGCCAACCGACCGAACCAACTCACCGAAGAAGGCCGAGGAGCGCACGAAGAAGTCGACCCGTTGTTCGTCGTCGTAGGCATCGGTCATGGCGCTCAGACTACGCGCGTGCATCGGTTGTGCCTCGACTACGTTCCCGGTGTGACACGACCGCAAACCGTTCGCATCGACGACTTCGCAGCACCTCAGTTCAGCCCCGAGATCCAAGCGATGATGGATGCGATCGCGCCGCACGCGGCCAACCTTCGGCTCGACCCGGCGGTTGTTTGCGCTGACGCCGAACAGCGCAGCGGCCTGCACGATTTCGGGCCCGAT
>JAYUFA010000424.1:0-4140 GCA_043738925.1 Actinomycetota bacterium | reverse complement strand
GCATCGGCTCGACGTGCGAACGATCGGGGGCGGACACAGTTTCCTCATCGGCAGATCGTCGGTCAGGGAAAGCAGAACGCTACCGGTGTGAGGCACGGGTGCCTCGGATTGCGTCGATCACCGGGTCGCCCTACTGCGTGCTGGGTAACATCTCGCTTCGTGTGTCGGCGTTGGCCGAGGTCAGCGCGCAGCCTCGCCGATTCCCGTGACCAAAGGGATGCAGACAGATGAAGATTCCATTGACGATTCGTGACCACCTCGACCGGGCTGTGACCGTGTATCCCGATCGCATTGCAGTCGTTGATGAGCCCGATCAGCCCGCCCCACCGGTTGGCGACCTCACGTTCCGCGCGCTTGGCGCCCGCGCCGACGCGATGGGTGCCGCGCTCGATGCGCTCGAAGTTCCGATGGGCGCTCGCGTCGCGATGGTGTCGCAGAACGCCACGCGCCTATTCGAGTGTTTTTGGGGCGTGTCGGGCAATGGTCGCGTCTTCGTGCCGATCAACTTCCGGCTCTCGCGCGACGAGGTCGCGTACATCGTGAATCACGCACAAGCTGACGTGCTGCTCCTCGATCCGGAGCTGGTCGACACGCTAGGGTCCATCCCGTGTCGCCATCGGTTTGTGCTCGGCGCGGAGAGCGACGAAGCGCTCCACCGTTTCGACGTTGCGCCGCGAGCGTGGGTGCCTGACGAGGACGCGACCGCGACCGTGAACTACACCAGCGGAACGACGGCTCGGCCCAAGGGCGTCGAGCAAACGCATCGAGCGCTTTGGTGCAACAGTGCGGTGTTCGGATGGCAGACCGGCGTGAACGATCGCGATGTTTACCTGCACACGCTTCCGATGTTTCATTGCAACGGTTGGGGCATGCCCTACGCGCACGTCGCGATGGGTGCCAAGCAAATTGTGCTGCGAAAGGTCGACGGCGCCGAGATCCTGCGGCGGATCGAACAGCACGGCGTCACCATGCTGTGCGGCGCACCCGCGGTTGTCGCCGCCACACTCGACGCCGCGCAGACATGGCCCGGTGCCATCCCAGGTCGCGATCGGGTGCGCATGGTGGTGGCCGGCGCGCCGCCACCCACGCGAACGATCGAACGCATGCAGAGCGAACTCGGTTGGGAGTTCATCCAGATCTATGGACTCACCGAGACCGCGCCGTTGTCGACAATCAATCGGCATCGTTCCGAGTGGGATGCGTTGGACGGACCGCAGCGCGCGACCAAGCTCGGTCGGGCTGGTGTGCCCGTGTTCGGCATGCGCACGAGCGTGTCGGCCGACGGCGAGGTGTTGCATCGCGGGAACCACGTGATGAAGGGATATCTCGATCAACCCGAGGCCACCGACGACGCCATACGCGACGGTTGGTTCCGTTCCGGCGACGGTGGCCACTTTGACGACGAGGGCTACCTCGTCATCTCCGATCGCAAGAAAGACGTCATCATCTCGGGTGGAGAGAACATCTCGTCGATCGAGGTCGAGGACGCGTTGTTCTCGCACCCGGCCGTGCTCGAGGTTGCGGTGATCGGCGTTCCGCACGACAAGTGGGGTGAGACGGTCAAGGCGCTGGTCGTGTTGGCCCCAGGGGCGAGCCCCACCGAGCGCGATCTCATCGACCACTGCCGTGCCCACCTCGCGCACTTCAAGTGCCCGACCTCGGTAGAGGTGCGCGACGACCTGGCGCGCACTGCTACGGGCAAGCTCCAGAAGTTCAAGCTGCGTGAGCCCTACTGGGCCGATCGCGAGCGTCAGGTCAACTGAGGTTGGAGCCCATGGTGGTTTGCTGATGCTGTACGCGACGCCGTGGTGACGTCGGTCGCGCGTACGGAGCTACCGTAGGGTATCCGTCTTCGCGAAGGACCCCCTGATGAGTGCATTGCTGGTGCGTGGTGGCACGTTGATCGACGGCACCGGGGCGGCACCGCGTCGTGCGGATGTGCGCGTACGCGACGCCGCGGTCGTCGAGATCGGCGTGGGGCTCGCGCCCGACGGCGAGGTGCAGATCGACGCTTCGGGTGCGTACGTGGCGCCGGGCTTCATCGAATCGCATAGCCACTTCGACGGCGCGATGTGGTGGGACCCGTCGTGTGATCCGTTGCCCGCATACGGCACCACCACGGCTGTGGTCGGCAACTGCGGTCTCACCATCGCTCCGTTGTCGAAAGCGATGCGGCCATCGATGGTCGAGCTCTTCTGCTTCATCGAGGATCTTCCACTCGCAGCGTTCGAGAACGCGATCCCGTGGACCTGGGAATCGTGGCCCGATTATCGCCGCACCGCCTTGGCCAATCCAGCGGCGGTGAACATCGGTGCGTTCGTCGGTCACCAGGCGCTGCGTACGTTCGTGATGGGCCACGAAGCGTGGGAGCGAGTCGCGACGGCCGAGGAACGCGAGCGCATCGCAGCGGTGCTCGACGAGTCACTGAAGGCGGGCGCGCTAGGCTTTTCCACCACGTTCATGGATACCGACCGCGACAACCGTGAGGTGCCCAGCCGCAAAGCCGACGACGCCGAGTTCGCCGAGATCATTGACGTGCTCGCACGTCACCCGGGCACCACGTTCCAGTTCGTGCCGCGCTTCATGCAACCCGAGTTCTACGACGACGATGTGCAACGCATCGCCACGTTGTGCGCCGCACGCGGCGTGCGCGGCAACTATCCGGGGTTGCGACCGGCCCGGCAGTACGCCGCCGAGTTCGCGCACCGAATTCCTACCGTGCAGCGCCTTCGCGACGAGGGTGTCGACCTGTGGCCGGCGTTCAGCGCGACTCCTACGTACGTCAACTTGCACTTCGATCGATCGATCATGTGGCACGGTGTTCTGGCCTGGCACGAAATGGTGAATGGCGCACATGCCGACAAGGCTCGCTTGCTCGCCGACGCTGCGTGGCGGGCCCGCGCTCGGGCCGAGTGGGACGCCTGCACCTACAACCTCGCGCCGATCAAGACCCCCGAGCGCCTGCTCCTTGCCCACAGTGAGCGGGGTATCGCGGGGGGCGAGGTCGGCTCGGTTGGTTCGTTCGCTCACGAGCGCGGGTTGCATCCGAGCGACGCGCTTGCCGAGTGGTTGCTCGAAAACGGCCTTGGTTCCAGCTTGCGCACCGCACCGCAGGATATGGACGACGCGCAGGCTATTGCCTTGTTGCGTGATCCTCAGACCGTCGCGGCCATCAGCGATGCGGGCGCGCATATCCAGATGTTCAACGGGGCCGGCAACGCCACGTGGATGCTCACGCACTATGTGCGCGACACCGGCCAATGCACCGTCGAAGAAATCGTCCACAGCGTCACCGGCAAGTTGGCCACGCATTTCGGGCTCGCCGATCGGGGCACGCTCGAAATCGGCCAGGCGGGTGACCTCACGGTATTCGCGCTTGATGAGCTCGCGTTGGCGCCTGATGTTCGTGTTGATGATGTTCCCGGCGGTTCCTGGCGCTACACCCGCGCTCCCGGCGGGTATCGCGCGACGGCCGTGAACGGCGCGCTCACGTTCGACGCCGGTGCGTCGACGGGGAATCGTCCCGGGACGTTCCTCGCCGCGCGACCTCGCGGATGATCGAAACGCAAACCACGAAGCAGCCCTCGTCCGTTGCGCGTCGGCGCGACTCGCGTTGGTTCGCGCCTGGGTTGTATGTCGGCGTCGCCGCGGTGCTGTACACCTTGGCCGCGCTTGCGCTCACCTCGGTCGCCCACTGGTATTCGTTTCATGACACCGGCCAGACAGGCGCCGCATCGCCCTGGTATCACGGTCCTCATTGGCTGGGCGGATGGGCGCGCTTCGACGCCGGTTGGTACCGCTCGATTGCCGACCACGGGTATTTCTTTCGCGGGACCGTCGCGCAGTCGTCGGTCGCGTTCTTTCCGCTTTATCCCCTGTTGACCCGGTGGCTCCACCACGCGCTCGGCGGCGACCCATCGGCGTGGGGCGTGCTCATCACCTTCCTCTCCGGAGGAGCGGCGCTCACGTTGTTCGCCCGGTGGGTGTCGGCACGACTCGAGCCGGCGGCGGCGCGCTGTGCTATCGCGGTGATGGCGCTGTGGCCGTTCGCGCTGTACCTCTACGGCGCCGTGTACGCGGATGCGTTGTTCGTGATGTTGGCCCTCGCCGCGTTCGCGTCCGTCGAGCGCGATCACGTCG
>JAYUFA010000423.1:0-10968 GCA_043738925.1 Actinomycetota bacterium | reverse complement strand
GTGGTCGGTGTTGCCTCGATGCGCGTGATGCGATCGCTCACCCCTGCGGTCATCGCCACCCACGAATCGCTCGTCCGTTCGGCGCGCTGGCTCGTGCTCGACGCAAACCTCGAGCCCGAAGCGCTCGCGTCTGCGCTCCATCTCGCCGCGCACCACGGCGTTGCCGTTGCGATTGACCCGGTGTCGGTGCAGAAGAGCGAGCGCGTGCGCGACGCGTTGCACGCGTCGCTACCGATTGCGTTGCTTACACCGAATCGCGACGAGCTCGCCCACCTCGTCGAGCGCGACGCAATGGACGACGCGGATCTCGACTCCGCCTGTCGAACGCTGCACGCGCAAGGGGTGCACACGGTATGGGTCCGCCTCGGCGCGGCAGGCTCGTTCGTCAGTTCCGCCTACGCGACAGAATCGCATCGGGTTGCTACGACCGCCGTGCCCGATGTCGTCGACGTCACGGGAGCCGGCGATGCCGCGCTCGCGGGCTGGTTGTGGGCCTCGCTCGCTGGCTACAACGCCCTTGCCTGCGCGCGCTTCGGAACCGCAGCGGCACTCTGTACTCTGCGCGCCCGAACCAGCGTCGACACTCACCTGTCGGCCACGTCGATCGCAGCACTCGAACGAACCTTGCCGGAGAGCACATGACCACGACGCTGCAACTTCACCCCAGGGCGCGCGATGCGCTCGCCGTCGGCGCGCCGGTTGTCGCGCTCGAGTCGACGATCATCAGCCATGGCATGCCGTATCCGCAGAACGTCGAGACGGCGCGTGCGGTGGAGAACATCGTGCGTGAACATGGTGCCGAGCCCGCGACGATCGCGGTGCTCGATGGCCAGTGCGTGGTCGGCCTCGACGACGCGCAGCTCGAGCAGCTCGGCCAGCGCGGCGACGTACACAAGGCCACGACGCGTGACCTCGCGTGGCTGGCTGCCACTCGTTCCACCGGCGCCACCACGGTCGCGGCCACGATGCACCTCGCGCACCGAGCGGGCATCCGTGTCTTCGCGACCGGCGGCATTGGTGGCGTGCACCGCGGCGCATCCACCACGTTCGACATCTCGGCCGATCTCACCGAGCTCGCCCGCACCTCAGTCGCCGTTGTGTGCGCCGGCGTCAAGTCGATCCTCGACATCGGCAGCACGCTCGAATACCTGGAGACGTTTGGCGTCGCGGTGATCGTGACGGGCGCCGACGAGTTCCCGTCCTTCTACAGCCGCGGCAGTGGCTTCGACGCGCCGCGCCGCCTCGACAGCAGCGCCGAGATCGCGGCGTTTCTCGACGCGCAGCGCGCCCTTGGCATCGGCGGCGGCGCGGTGATCGCCAACCCGATTCCGGCTGCCGACGAGATACCGCGCGCCGAGATCGACGCGATCATCGACACCGCCCTCGCCGACCTCTCGACGCACCGGGTTCACGGGCGCGCGGTGACCCCCTGGTTGTTGGCGCGCATCGTCGAGGCGACGCAAGGCCGCAGCCTCACCGCGAACATCGCGCTCATGAAGAACAACGCTGCTTTGGCGGCCGACATCGCTGTCGCGCTCGCGTCGATACGACCATCTTGAGCATCATCGCCGTGCGGTAGCGTGCGCCCGTGGCAGGCGCGGCGTCGTACAAGCATCCCGAGGCGCACCGATCGGGGCGCGTGCAGTGGCTGCGCGCCGCGGTACTCGGAGCGAACGATGGCATGTTGTCGGTGGCCAGTCTCATCGTTGGCGTGGCGGCGGCCGACAATCGCCGCAGCGCAGTGGTCATCGCCGGGCTCGCCGCGCTTGCAGCAGGCGCGTTCTCCATGGCGGTCGGTGAGTACTCGTCGGTCAGCTCACAACGCGACACCGAACTGGCCGACCTCGCCCGCGAACGAGCCGAGCTGGCGCTCGATGGCCCGCGCGAAGAACGCGAGTTGGCAGCCATCTATCGCAACCGCGGCCTATCGAGCGAACTTGCCGATCAAGTCGCGAAGGAATTCTCGGCCGGTGACGCACTTCGTGCGCATGCCCGAGAAGAACTTGGCTTCCTACCCGACGAGTTAGCCCGACCCGTGCAAGCGGCGCTGGTGTCCGCGCTGAGTTTTACGGTCGGCGCGATTCTGCCGTTACTCATCGCCGCGCTCCTGCCCGGCGGCGTGCGCATTGCGGCCACGGTCGTCGTGACCGTGGCCGGCTTGGCTGCGCTGGGCATGCTGGGCGCCCACCTCGGCGGGGCGCCAAAACTGCGGGCGGCATTGCGCATCACCGTAGGTGGAGCGTGTGCGATGGCGCTCACGTCGGCCATCGGCGCGGCAACGGGTGCCGCTGTCGGCTGACGCCCGCCGTCGACTATCACCAACCGGATGGCCGAGTGCCTCTAGGCCATGGCCTTGGTGATCGCAGCGCGTACCTCGGGAGCGTCGGGGGCGACGGTGGGGCCGAATCGCTCGACCACGTTGCCCTTGCGATCGATCACGAACTTCTCGAAGTTCCAGCGAATGTCACCCTTGTGGCCGCCGCCGTCGGCGACGGCGTTGAGCTGGGCATACAGCGGGTGCTGGGGGGTGCCGTTGACGTCGATCTTGGCGGTCAACGGGAACGTGATGCCGTACGTGGTCGAGCAGAACTCGGTGATCTCGTCGGCCGTGCCCGGCTCCTGACCGCCGAACTGGTTGCAGGGGAAGCCGACAACACTGAAACCATCGCCTTGCAACTCCTCGTGCAGTGCCTCGAGGGCGGTGTACTGGGGCGTGAGGCCACACTTCGAGGCCACGTTCACGAACAGAGCGGCCTTGCCCTGCACCGAGCCGAGGAGGTTCTTCGAACCGTCGATGCCGTCGATTTCGATGTCGTAAACGCTCATGTAGCGCTCCTGTTCTACTGCGCGGAAACTCCGCGAGTTCTACTGCGCGGAAACTCCGCGAGGGTCCGGCTAGGACACTATCGAGCACGCGACCATCTCCGTGCGGCAGACTCCGTGCCATGGCACCGACATGGCAAACCATCCCCGTCCCCGAGGTCAAGCCGGGCGATCGCATCCGCTTCCGTGACACCGAGTTCGACGTCGGCCGCGTCGACGCGAAGTTCCTCGGGATGGACCAAATGGTCTGCATCATCGAGGACACACCGACCCGCTGGCACGCGTACCCAGCCGCGGTCGCGGAAAGTCTCGACGTCTTGCGCTGACCTTTGGCCCTGTTACGGTCGACGCGACGGGCCCATACTGCAGCCACGACCCGCGTCGGCGCGAGGCTCAATGCTTCTGGGTCGCCTCGCCGAGCGAGGCTCAATCGAAAGGACCGCACCGTGAAGACCATCGTGGTTGGCGTCGACGGATCAGAAGGCTCGAAACGCGCGCTCCGGTGGGCGTGCGATGCGGCGAGCCGTGAGGATGACGCCACCGTCATGGCGATCGCCACGTGGAGCTATCCCGTCGTTGCGGCGTCGCCATGGATGGTCGGCTACGACATGCCCATCGATCTCACCGAGCCGATGACAGAAGCATTGAACGAGGCCGTTGCCGCGGTGACCGCTACGGGCTTTCCCGCCGATCGCATCAAGACACGAGTCGTGTGCGGCTCCGCGGCAAGCTCGCTCATCGACGCGGCGAAGGACGCCGATCTGCTCGTGGTCGGCTCGCGAGGTCTCGGCGGTTTCGCCGGGTTGCTGCTCGGATCGGTGAGTCATCAGATCGCGGCACACGCACCGTGCCCGGTGGTCGTGGTTCCGCCTCCAGCCGACGAGTAGGAGCCGAGCACAGCGGCACGGCGGCACGTTTGACCGGTGCTACCAGACTTGCGACACAACGCCGCCGTCGACGACGAGTTGGGTACCCGTCACGAACGACGCGTCATCGCTCAGCAGGAATCGGATCGCAGTTGCGAGATCGCTCGGCTGACCCATGCGGCGTAGTGCGGCGCGTTCCTCGAATCGCGTCGTGCCCGCCCCGAGCGGGCCGGCCATCATCGGCGTGTCGATGAAGCCCGGACACACGCAGTTGATGCGTACGCCTTGCGGACCGAGACGTGCCGCCGCCGAGCGGGCGAGACCGAACATCGCGGCCTTCGCTGCGCAATAGGCCGGGTTCGCGTCGAAGCCGGCGATCGCCGCGATCGACGCAACGAGCACGACCGATGAACCCGGATTGACCACGAGATCGGATGCGAGGTCGCGCACGAGCAGCGCCGCGGCGCTGAGGTGCGTGGCGATCGTGAGATGCCACACCGCTTCGTCGAACGAGTCGATCGGCCCCGCGCCGACAATGCCTGCGCCATGTACCAGGCCACCGATCGAACCGAGCGATGCGCGTGTGGCGTCAATCGCCGCCGCGTACGCAGCGAAGTCGGTGACGTCGACACCAACACCGAGAGCGGCAACGCCATAGGCGTCGTGCACTTCGGCGGCGACCGCTGCAGCTTTGCCGCCGTCGAGATCCCAAGCAGCCACGGGGCGACCCGCGGCGGCCAACGAGTGCATAGTGGCGGCGCCGATGCCGGACGCACCGCCGGTGATAATGACGCCTGACAACGGACCGTACGAGATGGTGCCCATGCACGTGATCCTACGACGACGCGATGTCGGGGACCGGGTCGTCATTGCCAACGGCCGAACATCAGCTCGGCATGCGAGGATGCCGACATGACCTCTGCCGCAAGCCCGCTCGACGGCATCCGTGTAATCGACCTCACCACGTTCCTCTCCGGACCGATCGCCGCGATGGCGCTCGTACAACTCGGGGCTGACGTGGTGAAGGTCGAGCCGCCCTCCGGTGATGTCACGCGTGGCGACCCGACCGCGCCGCCGAGTGCGTTTTACTGGGCGTTGCACCGCGGTCGCCGCAGCATGGCTCTTGATCTGAAAAACAGTGCGGGCCGCGAGGTGCTCCTCGAGTTGGTGCGCGAGGCGGACGTGTTGGTAGAGAATTTTCGCCCCGGGGTCATGGACCGGCTCGGGCTCGACTGGCCGACGCTGCGTGGCGCGAACGACCGGCTCGTCGTCGGCTCGATCACGGGCTACGGCGCGACCGGGCCGATGGCCGACGCGCCCGCCATCGACGGTGTGGTGCAAGCCTTCTCGGGCTCGTTCGGCTTGCCCCAGGTGTACGGCTTACCGGCCGGACCGGTGCCGATGACCATTGCCGATCTCGCCGCCGGCGCGGTCACCGCTCAGGGCATCCTCGCGGCGTTGTTCACGCGCGAACGCACAGGCATGGGCACACGCATCGAGGTGAGTCTCGTCGACGCAATCCTGCCGTGGCTTTGTGCAAGCGATTGGGTTGGATCGCTGAAATGGCCGGGCACCGTGGTCGCTACCGGAAGCGATGGGTTGGTCTTCGTCGTGCAAACGCCGAGCCACTTCCGGGCGCGCCTCTCCGCGCTGGTAGGTGTCGAGTTCTCCCCCACCGACGAATACGGCCAGGCCGTGCGTGCCGTCATGGCCACGCGTCCACGAGCCGAGTGGCTGGCCACGTTGTCGCGCGAGGGCATTCCCGCGGCACCGGTGCAAACACTCGACGAAGCACTCGCGCATCCCGTGACGTCAACCGTCGAACTCGATGGGCGCGTGCTCGCGGACTCACCCTTCCTCATCGATGGCGAACGACGTTCAACTGCGTTTCCGCCGCCGCCTCTTGGCGCACACACCGAAGCCGTGCTGCGCGAACGTCTCGGATACGACGACGCCGCGTTGCAAGCACGACGCGATGCCGGCGCCTTCGGCTGACCCCGCAGGACGAGAGCCGGGTAGCGTCCGGGCGCTACGCAACCATGGGGAGATGGCATGGCAACGGTGCTTGTTGATCGGGTCGAACCCGGCATCACGAAGATCACACTGAACCGGCCAGAGCGTTTGAACGCGATCAGCTTCGGCCTCGTGGGCGAACTGCACGACGCGCTCGACACGGTGGGCGGTGACGCGAGCTGCAAAGTTGTCGTACTCACCGGGGCTGGGCGTGGGTTCTGCTCGGGTCTCGACCTGCGCGACTTCGGTACGCCACCGGCACCGGGCGAGCATCCCCACGCCAAGGTCGGAATCGGCGGCCAGGAGTTCATGGCCAACCTCACCGTGCACATGCGCAGGACCCCGCAGATCATCGTTGCGGCAGTGAACGGCGCCGCGTTTGGTGGCGGGCTCAGCCTGGCGTGTGGGGCTGATCTCCGCGTCGCAGGCCCTGATGCGAAGTTCTGTGCGGCGTTCATCCGCACCGGCCTCACCGGCACCGACATCGGCATCACGTACTTACTGCCGCGGCTCATCGGCGCATCGCAAGCATTCGACATGATCGTTACCGGCCGCGAAGTAAACGCCGAACGCGCCGAGCGCATCGGCCTCGTTTCGGAGGTCGCGCCCGATGCCTACGAGGGCGCGCTCGCGTTGGCACGCACCGTTGCTTCGTACACACAGGTCGGCCTCGTGATGACGAAGGAAGTCATGTGGAACAACCTCGATGCGTCGAGCATCGAGCAATGCCTACAAACGGAGAACCGCAACCAAGCCATCGCGTCACGCTCGCCCGAGGTGCAGGAATACATGCGTGCGTACTCGAGCGCGCGAGTCCGCGGCGGCACAGCACAATCGCCCGCCGATGCACCAGTGCAGACTGCCCCTGACACGGCCGGGGCGATGTCATGAGCGGGCCGCTCACTGGTGTGAAGGTGATCGAAATCGCTGGCATCGGGCCGGGGCCGTTCTGCGGCATGGTGCTCGCCGATCTCGGCGCGGACGTGGTGCGCATCGATCGCGCGGAGCGCGTTGGCCGCGGTAGCCCGAACGGCGCTCGCTTCGATCTGCTCGCGCGCGGCCGCCGCTCGATCGGTGTCGACCTCAAGCATCCCGACGGTGTCACCACAGTGCTCGACCTTGTCGAGCAGGCCGATGTGTTGCTCGAAGGGTTTCGACCCGGCGTCGCCGAGCGCCTCGGCGTAGGACCCGACCAGTGCCTCGCCCGCAACCCTCGGCTGGTCTACGGCCGTATGACGGGTTGGGGCCAGACCGGCTCGTATGCGTCGACCGCGGGGCATGACATCAACTACATCGCGCTGTCGGGTGCGCTGCACCCCATTGGTCGACGCGGCGAGGCGCCGGTGCCTCCGGTGAACTTTGTCGGCGACTTCGGCGGCGGCGGCATGCTGCTCGCGCTCGGCGTTTGTGCGGCCGTCATCGAGGCACGCACGTCAGGCATGGGCCAGGTCGTCGACGCGGCAATGACGGACGGCTCGGCATTGCTCACCACGATGTTCCACGGTCTCGTCGCCACCGGCGCCTGGTCGACCGAGCGGGGCACGAACCTGCTCGACACCGGCTCGCATATGTACGACGTGTTCGAATGCGCCGACGGTGAATACATCTCGCTCGGCTCGCTCGAACCGCAGTTCTACGCGGAGATGTGCGAGCGACTCGAGATCCCGATTGACGAGATGCCCCAGAACGAGCGTGCCCGATGGCCTGAGTTCAAAGAACGCATCCGCGCGGTGGTGCGCACACGTACACGCGACGAATGGTGCGCTCTGCTCGAAGGCACCGACGTGTGCTTCGCGCCGGTGTTGTCGCTCACCGAGGCGCCGAAGCACCCCCACAACATCGAACGCGGCACGTTCGTCGAAGTGGACGGCATCACGCAGCCTGCTCCGGCACCGCGCTTCAGTCGCACGCCAGGTGCGATTCGTCGACCGCCGTCGGCGGCTGGCGAGCACACCGACGAGACGCTCACCGATTGGGGATTCAAGGCAACGCGCATCGCCGCGCTACGTGCGTCAGGCGCCATCGCGTAGCGTTCGGCAATGGCGGCACGCGGACGTTTGGTTGGCGGCGTAGCGGTGTGCGTGGGCTTGCTGGCCGCCGCGTGCAGTTCCCACGGGTCGCCGGATCTCGGCGCGTCGGCGACAACGACCTCGACCGTGGTGGCCGCGGCATCGACAACCTCCATCTCAACCTCCACCTCCACGACCACAACGGCTGCTCCGCTACGACATTTCACCATCGCGGCATCGGGCGACATTTTGTTGCACAACCCGGTGATCCAAGACGGTGCCGCGAACGGGCACGGCAAGGGCTACGACTTCGACCCCATGTTCGACGATGTCCGGGGCACGATCTCGGCGGCCGACCTCGCGTTGTGTCATCAGGAGACACCGATCTCGGCTGACAACACCGCGCTCACGATTCCGCGCACGCTCAGCTTCAACGCGCCGCGAGAGATCGCGTATGCGTTGAAGTCTGCGGGCTTCGATGGATGTGACACCGCGTCGAATCATCTCTACGACCGCGGGTTGGCCGGCGTCCGTTCCACACTCGATGTGCTCGACGCCGCGGGCCTGCGCAGCAGCGGCATGTCGCGCGACAAGGTCGAAGCCGACAACCCACCGATCTATGACGTCAAAGGTGTCAAGGTCGGCCACCTCGCCTTCAGCTACACGATCTTCAACGAAGGCGGACCGAGCAAGAACGTGCCCGCTGACGCGCCGTGGCTCGAAGCGGTGTTGTGGCCGAAGATCGGCGCCGAAGGTGTGCTCGCGCAAGCTCGGCGCCTACGCGAGCGCGGTGCCGAGTACGTGGTGGTCAGCATCCACTGGGGCAGTCAGTACGTGCACGAGCCGACCAAGGAACAACGCGACCTGGCGCACGCGCTGTTGGCGTCACCTGATGTCGACCTGATACTCGGCGACCACGTGCACGTGGTGCAACCGTGCGAGAAGATCAACAGCAAGTACGTGGTGTATGGCATGGGCAACTTCTTGTCGAACCAGTCACCGACGCAGGATGCGACCCTCGTGAGCGACAATCAGGACGGCTCGCTGGAGACGTTCACCATCGACGAGCGCATCCCCGGCGTCTTCACAACTCGCATGCAGTTCACGCCTACGTGGGTAGTGATCCCCGGCCATCATGTGGAACGCGCCACGCCCGAGGTACATGCCGATTCCTACAGCCGCACGGTCAAGGCCATGCTGGCACTCGGCCCCGAAGCATGCGACGCGACCCCCATCCCGCTCGTCCTCCCGTAGCGAGGGCCAAGCCGGTATGCGCGAGCCTTCGATACGACTGCGGACGTAGTGGCCGATCCGGTGCGCCGATAGCGTCCGAAGCAACGGCACCTTCGAAGGAGATCTCGCATGCCAGTACCCACTCCTGCCCAACTCGGTCCGCTCGCCGGCCTCGTCGGCACTTGGGAGGGCGACAGCGGTATCGACGTCTCGTTCCATCACGCCAAGGGCGCGCTCGGCGAAACGCCATACCGCGAGCGCAACGTATTCAACCCGTTCGGTCCGGTTGACAACGGCACACAGTCGCTTTTCGGTCTCGACTACCGCGGCACGATGTGGCGCAAAGACGAAGAGGAGCCGTTCCACACCGAGGTCGGCTACTGGCTGTGGGATGCGGCTACGGGCCAGGTGATGAAGTGCTTCATGGTGCCACGCGGGTCGACACTGATCGCGGGTGGCGACGCCACAGCGACGAGCACCACCTTCAAGCTTGTCGCCGAGGTCGGCTCGGAGACCTACGGCGTGTTGTCGAACAAGTACCTCGCCGCGTCGGCGCGCACCGTCTACTTCGAGATGACGGTCACGATCGGCGACGGCGAATACTCCTACAACGAGCGCACGGTGTATGACCTCGCGCGTACCGGCACGCGCATCGACCACAGCGATCACAACACCTTGCATCGCATCGACTAACCGAGGTCGCACCATGATCGACATCCGCCGCGACGCCACGCGTCCACACACGAACATCAGCTGGCTCGACTCGTGGCATTCGTTCTCGTTCGGTGAGCACCACGACCCGAACAACGTGGGTCACGGCCTATTGATCGTGAGCAACGACGACACGGTCGCCGCGGGCCAGGGGTTCGGCACGCATCCGCATCGCGACATGGAGATCATCACGTGGGTGCTGAGCGGCGCGGTCGAACATCGTGACTCCGAAGGCAACCACGCGGTCATTCGCCCGGGGCTCGCACAACGCATGAGCGCCGGCACCGGCATTCGCCATTCCGAAAGAAATCCAAGCGAAGTGGAACCCGCTCATTTCGTTCAGATGTGGGTGCAGCCCGACACGCTCGGCGTGAAACCCGGATACGAGGACGCCGACGTCACCGATGCGCTCGCAGGTGGTGGCCTCGTGAAGATCGCATCAGGCACCGACGACGCGGCGATCCACATCTATCAGGCAAACGCGGCGCTGTACGTCGCGCGGCTTGATGTGCGCGACGCCATCAACCTGCCGGAAGCGGTGCACGTCCATGTGTTCATCGCGCGCGGCGCGGCGGTGCTGGAAACGGGAGAGGCCCTGGAGACGGGCGACGCCGTGCGCCTGACCAACGATACGTCCCGGCGACTCGCTGCAACCGAGTCGAGTGAGATCATCGTGTGGGCGACCGCGTAACGCCCGCCTCGTCAGCGGATCAACACACGCCGACGGTGTCGGTATCGCGACCGGATCGCAGGACAATGCCCGCCAACGCTCCCGTGGTCTGACCACGCGTGACGGTCTCAACACCGTTGACGAACACATGCTCGATGCCATGCGCACCCGCAGTGAGCCGCACCGCGTTGCCGGGCAGATCGGGCACGAGCGCGGGCGGCTCGGAATCGACCGTAGACGGGTCGAACACGACAAGATCGGCGATCATCCCCACTTCGATGCGCCCGCGGTCGCGCAGACCGAACAAGCGCGCCGGCACGTCGGTGATCAGTTGCACTGCGCGCTCGAGACCAAGGAGCTGACGGCCGCGCAACGTGTCGGCAAGGAACTGCGTGGTGTAGCCAGCGCCGAACATGCGGTCGAGGTGTGCGCCGGCGTCGCTACCACCGAGCAGCACATGCGGGTTCTCCCACAACGATCGCCGCAGCTCCCAGCTCTCGGAGTCGTCGTCAGTGGGGTGCGGCCACACGATCGTACGCAGGCCGTCGGCGACCACGATGTCGATGAGGGTGGCGAACGGCTCGGTGCCGCGCTCGGCCGCAATGTCGCCGACAACACGGCCCGTGAGACCCTGATTGGCCGC
>JAYUFA010000422.1:0-1533 GCA_043738925.1 Actinomycetota bacterium | reverse complement strand
CAAGGCCCGCTGTTCGATGTCATGCATCGCCTCACGGTCGCCTGCCCGGTTGGCGGCCACCCGCTCGCCCATCAACACCTGCGGCCCCCAGGACTTGGGGTAGACGGCCTCGGCGCCGGCGAATGCATCGTCCATGTCGTGCGTCACCCGAAACGAGCCTCCCGATGCAGCAGCGCCCTCGGCCGCCCATGTCATTGGTTCGGCGAGCAGCTCGTAGCCGGGCGGGTGGGCCAGCGTGACATGTGCACCGAATCGGGCCAGCAGTGATACGACGCCTTGCGGCACCGACAGGGGCTTGGCATAGCTCGGTGAATACGCCCACGACACCGTGATCCGCCGGCCGGCGACGGAGCCGCCGAAGTGTTCGCGCAACCACAGCAGGTCTGCCAACGACTGGGTGGGGTGATCGATGTCGCATTGCAGGTTCACGACCGGCACGACCCGCTTGTCATCGGTGGCTGCGAGGTAGCCGTCGATGCCCCGCTGCACATCTCGCATGAACGCGTTGCCCTCGCCCAGGATGAGGTCGTGACGCACACCGAGCGCGTGAGCATTCATCCCGAGCATGGCGCCGGTCTCCTCGGCCGTCTCCCCGTGCGACACCTGAGTCGAGGATCCGTCGACGATGACAGGATGCATTCCGAGACGAGCCGCCGCACCCGCCCACGCCGACTTCGTCCGCGTTGAGTTATCGAAGAACATCGCGTAGGCGAGCTCGCTGCGCAGCACATCGACGCGGGCGCCCGCACGATCGAGCGCCTCCAGCCGAGCGGCCACGGCGAGGAGGGTGTCGAGATCTTCTGTCGACCAGTCGTGCGTCGTCAGCAGGCTGCGACCATACAACGCGTGCAGCCCCGTGGCATCAGGTTCCAAATTCGTGATCATCCTGCTCTCCGATCCGTGTCATTCGATTCGCCGGCCATCAGCAGGCCGAGCCGTTCCGCCGTGCAGTCCTTGCGCTCGAGCATCGCCACGAGGTGTCCCTCGAACATCACGCCGATTCGATCGCTCATCCCAAGCACTTCTTCGAGTTCGCCGGAGATCAGCAGAATCCCCACCCCGGCAGCCCGGGCGTCGACCAGCCGGGCGTGGATGTATTCGGCTGCGCCGATGTCGACGCCGCGTGTGGGCTGCGAGACCACCAGTACGGCGGCGGCCGCGGACATCTCGCGGGCCATGATCATCTTCTGGATATTGCCGCCCGACAGCGACCGTACCGGCGTGTCGAGGCTAGGGGTCCTGACCACATACGACGACACGAGCTTCTGGGCCCGCTCACGGATCGCCCGCATGTGCAGGAATCCGCGTGACGCGTTCGGTGATCCGCCGTGGTTCAACAAGATGAGGTTCTCCCACACGCTGAAATCTCCGATCGCGCCTTCGCGCATCCGCTCCTCAGGCACATAGGCCAGCCCGGCAACGCGCGAGTCGCGCGGCGACTTGTTCGTCGTCTCGACCCCGTTGATCCGCACGGCGCCCGACACCACCGGCCGCAACCCGGCGATCGCGTCGGCGAGCTCGCGCTGACCATTG
>JAYUFA010000421.1:0-1535 GCA_043738925.1 Actinomycetota bacterium | reverse complement strand
CAACAAGGATGGTCACTGATGGGCGCGCTGGTGCTCGCCGCGTCGAGCGCGCTCGGTCCCGCACCATCGGTGGCGTGGTGGGGGCTCGTTCCTCTGATCGTGCTCGTCGGTGGCGCGATCGCGCTGCTCACGATCACGTCGTTGGCCAAAGGGCTGCCGTCGTGGTTTGCCGCGGCCTACACCATCGGCATCGGCATCGCGACCTTCGCCACGGTGATCCCGCCGTGGACACGCGTGCATCATCACGGCGCGATCTCGACGCTGTCGGGCATGTACGGCGTCGACGGATTTTCGCTCTTCATCACTGCGGTGCTCGCGTGCTCGGTTGTGCTCGCCTCGCTGTTGGGCGTCGGTTACCTGAGCCGTGAGGGCATCGTCGGCATCGAGTTCTATGTGCTGTTGCTGCTGTCGGCGTCGGGTGGCGTCATCATGGCCGGCGCCAACGACCTCATCATCTTGTTCCTCGGCATCGAGACGTTGTCGATCGCGGTGTACGTGCTCGCGGCCATGAACCTGCGCCGCGCACAGTCGCAAGAGGCAGGCATCAAATACTTCGTGCTCGGCGCGTTTTCCTCGGCGTTTCTGCTGTACGGCATCGCGCTCGTCTACGGCGCCACCGGCTCGACCAACCTGGCCACGATCAAGACCTTCCTGGCCGAGCGTCAGCTGACCGACCAAAGCATGCTGTTCGTCGGCTTCGCGCTCGTGCTTGTGGGCTTGGCGTTCAAGGTTGCGGCCGCACCGTTTCACTCGTGGACGCCCGACGTGTATCAAGGCGCACCGAGCCCCGTTGTGGCGTACATGGCCTCGGGCGTCAAGGCCGCCGGCTTCGCGGGGATGATCCGCGTGTTCGTCGTGGGCTTCGGGCAATACGCCGAAACCTGGCAACCCGCCATCTACGCGCTTGCCGTGCTCACGTTGCTCATCGGCTCGATCCTGGCGGTGCGCCAGCGTGATGTGAAGCGGATGCTTGCCTACTCGTCGATCAGTCACGCCGGGTTTCTGCTCGTCGCCGTTGAAGCCGCATCGCCGAAAGGCACCGCAGCCGCGTTGTTCTACCTCGGCGCGTACACGTTCATGGTGGCCGGCAGCTTTGGTGTGGTCACCGTGGTAGGTGCCGGTCTTCACGGTCGCCACGATCTTTCCGGCTACAAGGGCCTGGCGAAGGAACGACCTCTGCTCGCCTTCGCATTCACGGTGTTCCTCCTTGCGCAGGCGGGCGTGCCGTTCACCACGGGCTTCTTCGCCAAGTTCTCGGTGATCGTCGCGGCGGTCGATGCGCGCTCGTACTGGTTGGCCATCGTGGCCATGGTGAGTTCGGTCATCGGTGCGTTCTTGTACCTACGCATCGTGATGACGATGTACCTCGCCGATCCCGAGGGCCACGGCGCAGCTCCGGCGCCAGTCGTCACGGCGAAGCGATCGATTCCGCTGGGTGCCGCGCTGGCCATCGGCATCTGCTTCCTCGTCACCTTGGGCTTCGGCATCGTGCCCTGGGTCGTCGAGAACGCGGCACGCGACGCTGTCCCCGTGCT
>JAYUFA010000420.1:0-1540 GCA_043738925.1 Actinomycetota bacterium | reverse complement strand
GCAAGCCCTGCACATGATCCCAATGCAGGTGCGTCACGAGCGCGTGGCCGACAAAGGGCACGCGTGACTCGCGCATCGCTTCGCCCCAATAGCGAAGCCCGGTACCGAGGTCGAGCACGATCGGCGTCTCGCCTGCGACCTCGAGCGCAACGCACGCGGTGTTCCCGCCGTAACGCTGATTCGTCGGGCTGGGGCACGGCGTTGAACCTCGTACCCCGTAGAACGTGACTTCGAGCACCGAATCCCCTCGTGAGGTCTGCCGCCTGGCGCACGGCAGGTGCGCGACACAAGTTCGCTGACAGTACGACACAGCCACGAAAAGGTGAACGGGCTGTGACTGAAATCGCTCCATGCACTCTGCATGTATTATGGCAGGAAATAGCGCCCGTCGGCCCTTTCGGCGAGGCCATCGGCGACAACGGTGGCGGCCACGCGCCTCGCTCGCTCGTCGTCGTTCGGCCAGCCCATCACGATGGCCAGGTCGGCTTCGGCCACCGTGGCACGACGCAACGCATCGACGAGCCGCCCGCGCCCTTGCCGATCGGAACCGGCGAAGCGCGATTGCCCAACGCTCACCGACGCCGACCCGATCGCCGGATCCGCGCCGCGGCCGCGCCACGCACACGATGCCGACACCACACACGACTCGCAGCGCGGCACACGTTTCAGACAGACGAGTGCCCCGAAGTCGAGCATCGCCTGGTTCCACCACCAGCCCCGCCGTGGCGGCACCAGCGCGTCCGCCGCCGCCTGCACCCTACGGGCGTCGAGCGGTCGACCGACTTGGCGGGCGAGGACGCGCGCAACGTTCGTGTCGACGACTGCGACATCGCGCTCGAACGCGAAGGCGAGCACGGCCCGTGCCGTGTAGGGGCCGACACCCGGCAGCGTCATCAAACCGCCGAGCGTGTCCGGAAAAGAGCCACCGAGCGCGCCCGCGACGACCGTCGCGGCGCGATGTAGACGCACCGCGCGACCGTTGTAACCGAGCCCTACCCAAGCGCTGATGACCGCTCCCACAGGCGCGTTGGCGCAGGCCGCAACGTCGGGGAACTCCTCGAGAAACGCTTCGTACTTTGGGAGCACCCGCGTCACTTGGGTCTGCTGGAGCATCGTCTCGCTCACCAGCACAGCCCACGGATCGCGCGTACGACGCCACGGGAGATCGCGCGGCAACGTCGCGGCCCACGAAGTGAGCGCGGCACGAAACGCGTCGGTGTCACGCACCTTGTCGCCCAGCAGAGCGCGCCCTCGCGGCGAAGTCACTCGTCTGAATCATCTCTGCGACGTTAGTTCGACCGCGTTCCGCGATCGCGCGCCTGGCGCGTAGCCTTTCCGAATGCCCTCATTGGATCTCGCCGACGCTGCTGTCGTGGTGCATGTCGCCGCGCAGGTGGTCGCGTCGGGTGTCGGTTCGATCACGTCGATTGACGTCGATCAGGTGCTCGCCTACGACGTTGCGCATGCCGCGGCGGCCGTGGCCGCGTCGCGCGTGTTGCTCGGTTACGCAACACGAGGCGACGAAGAAGCGCTGCTCGCG
>JAYUFA010000419.1:0-1541 GCA_043738925.1 Actinomycetota bacterium | reverse complement strand
TCGCAAACGACGTCGCGGCGCCGAACGTCGGCTTTGCCCACGACACCAATGCGGTCACGATCTATGCGTCAGATGGCGCGGAGACTGCTATACCACTGGCCGACAAGGGCGAGATCGCCGACGCAATCTGTGACGCCATCGCGGCGCGCCGTGCCCATCAACCCAACACCGTGAGCCCTGAAGGCAGGAACTCGTGACCAACTGGCTGTTCACCTCGGAGTCTGTGACCGAGGGCCATCCCGACAAGATGGCCGACCAGATCTCCGACTCGATCCTCGACGCACTGCTCGAACAAGACCCCACGAGTCGCGTTGCTTGCGAGACGCTGGTCACGACAGGTCTGGCCATCGTCGCGGGGGAGATCACGACGTCGGCCTACGTCGACATTCCGAGCATCGTGCGCAACACGATCAAGGGCATTGGTTACGACCGCGAATCGTTCGGGTACGACGGCAACACGTGCGGTGTGATGGTGGCCATTGACGAACAGTCGGCCGACATCGCGCAAGGTGTCAACGATTCCGAAGAAGTGCGATCCGGCCGCTCCGGTGAGTCCGATCATCTTGACAAGCAAGGCGCCGGCGACCAGGGCATCATGTTCGGATACGCCTGCAATGAGACCGATGTGCTCATGCCGTTGCCGATCCACCTCGCGCATCGGTTGGCCGAGCGTCTCGCCGAGGTCCGCAAGTCGGGTCAGGTCCCGTACCTGCGTCCTGACGGTAAAACCCAGGTCACCTTCGAGTACGAGGGCAACACGCCCGTGCGATTGAAGACCGTGCTGATTTCCACGCAGCACAACGACGGCATCGACCGCGACACCATGATTCGTCCCGACCTCATCGAGCAGGTCATTGCTCCGATCGTCCCTGAGCAGTTCCGCAACGATGACTACGCCGTGTACGTCAACCCCACCGGTCGGTTTGTGGTCGGCGGTCCGGTCGGCGACGCGGGCCTCACCGGCCGCAAAATCATCGTCGACACGTATGGCGGAATGGCCCGCCACGGCGGCGGTGCGTTCTCGGGGAAGGACCCGTCGAAAGTCGATCGCTCGGCCGCATATGCCGCACGTTGGGTCGCCAAGAACGTCGTCGCCGCGGGCGCGGCCTCGCGATGCGAGGTGCAGGTTGCGTACGCCATCGGGATGGCTCGCCCGATCTCGGTGCTCGTCGAGACCTTCGGCACAGAGACAGTCGACAAGGACGCCATTGCCCGTGCCGTCGACGATGTGTTCGATCTGCGCCCCGCGGCGATCATCCGCGACCTTGACCTTCGCAAGCCCAAGTACAAGGCCACGGCGGCATACGGACACTTTGGTCGCGTCGGCAGCGACTTCACCTGGGAGCTCACCGATCGGGTTGGTGACCTGAAGTCCGCGCTCGGCCTCTGAGTAACGCTCCTCCGTCGCGTCGGGCCGTGTCCTCTCCCGACGAACCCCAACTGTTTGCGCCGGCTGGCGTGGCCGCCGTCGCGACGCGCGCGACGCCGCTGACGGTGTCCGTGGTCGGTCGCGTCGTGCGCGTGCAACCCGATGTCGCAGG
>JAYUFA010000418.1:0-1541 GCA_043738925.1 Actinomycetota bacterium | reverse complement strand
GAACGCGTTGCCTCTGGGTACCAGATGCCACCGCTGTTTGATCCCGCCCACACACCGCGCGACTCGGACACCTGCACCGTGTTGGGCGGGGGTGCGCGACACCAGTTCCATGCAGCCCTCGCGCGCGTCATTCACCGCGACCGCGCCGGCGCAGGCGGCCAGCGTCTCCTCATGGCCGTTGTCGAGGCATGACAGGGCAGCACGCACCTCCCCTGGCCGCGTCGCCATGAAGACGCGCATCGCCTCACGCGCCGTCTGCATCGTCGTCGCATCATAGGGCCGCTTTTCATCAGCCTGGGACGCCGCGTCGATGACGGAGAGGAGCGCGTCCATCTGTGTGGGTAACCCGAGATGTTCGAACAGCCGCGCGACGGTTCGCACCGCGTCAGCGTAGTCTCTCGTGCATCGTTCGGAGGCGAGGCACTTTTGAAAAAGCAGACCCGTGGCCCCGAAGACCGTGGTCGATTCGCCGCCGCCGCCAAAGGTTTGATCGATCCCGGTGGGAATGAAATGCCACCGGTGTGCCGACGGCTGCCAATACAGGCGGTAGTTGTTGGATTGGTAGTAGTTATCCCAGTCGGCGATCAGCGCTTCGACCGCCATCATGGACAGGAACGACGCCGTATCGACCTGCGCGGTGGGACCGTACCACACGCCGTCGCCTGGTGCCTGGATCGCGCGAATGAATGCGGTGAGCTGCGCGTGGTCGGGGTCGTGCCCTTCGTGCCGCTGGAATTTGCGCTCGTCGCCGAGGCGCAAGTCGACCCCATAGTTGCCTTCGTACAACAGGCCGTCCGCGTCGCCGAACCGGCGTGTGAGAAAGCGCCGGTCGATCGTTTCCACGTTGAGGTAGAGCCCGTACGGCTGGCCATTCACCGTCAGACGCGCGTACCCCGTGTGGGGGACGGCCACGCCCGCCGCGGCATACACCTGGTAGCCGAGTGCTTCGTGCAGCATCGTGGCGTCCTGCACCATGTTGTTGAGCGTGAGATGCTCCAGCCCAAGGACCCGCTCGCCTGCGCCCAGGTCGATCTTGAAGGCGGGCTTGTCATCGAACGGTCGTGCCGATCCGAGTTGCCCCTTGATGTGCACCCGTACGGTGTAGGTCTGGTCCGCGCCTCCGCCACGTGTGACCGTCATGGTCGCGGGGACGGCGGTGTCGGGCGTGGCGTGCAGCGACTGGGTGGCCGCGTCGTCAAGACGCAGCGACACGTTGACGAGGGTGAACCCGAAGAGCGGGGATGGGGCATCGTCCGTCGAACCTGTCGGTCCCGCCGTGCCCAGCGTCCACCACACGATCGAGAGTGCCGCCAGTAAGGGTCGCGTCATGGCAAGCGGTTCGAGCAAAGCCTAGGCCGCCCGACCCTGGCAGAGCCGGTCGGTCGGACGGCGACGGCCACGCCTCAGGGGTGCTGCGCGGCGACAGCGGACTCTGCCCGTGCCGCGGTCGCTGACAGAAGCACGACAGCGAGTGCGCGGCCGTCCGACCGGTCTAAGGATTGTGTGAGCCAAGGATGAGATTCAGCCCAGCCGGATGGACG
>JAYUFA010000417.1:0-4174 GCA_043738925.1 Actinomycetota bacterium | reverse complement strand
GCCGGGCTCGCGTGGGCATGTCACACGCATCACAGCTACATCCACAACGACGGATGGCAACTCCGCGCCGGACCGAACAACACCATCGAAACCTACCGACCCGACGGCACCCAATATCACCCACCCCGTGCCATGCCCGGCATGCCCGGCACCGGGCCACCACCGAGCGAACCGCCCGATCCACGGATCGTCGAACCGAACGCGGCCGAACCGAACGCGGCCGACCCGTCGACGGGTGAGCAGCCCGCGGTCGAGCAGCCCGCGGTGCGCCGCGCCCACGAGCACCCGCGCCGAGACGCCGCATAGGCGAGGCGCGAGGCGGACCCTGTCGGCGTGATCAATGTGCGAGCCGCCCGCGCACAACGCACGCACGAGCGTCCACACCTTGCGACCCCGGCGTGCGCCACCGACCCGACCATCGAGATGCACCCATCGCGTCGATCAGCGTCTCCAACATCAACCGCAGCGACAACGTCGGCACCAACACAGCCCGGCGTTCGCAACCAAAATCGGGTCATCGAAGATCGCTCCGATCCAGTCAAGAGTCTGCGATACCCGCGTCACTGAAAGTGGTTTCTGGCTGGTCGAACAATACGGCGTCAGAAACCAACATCGCCCCAAGCCCAAGGCGCCTTTCAGGCAGATACGCGACCTACCCAACACCCAAGCAACCGGTGGATCGAGGCGAAGGTTTCGGTTCATTAACCAGAGGTCTGAAGCCTCAGGACACCGGCGTGGTCGTCGGGCTGGGGGCGTACGCGGGGAGGCGGTGCATCCACCACTGGGTGCTCGGCCCGATTGCGACGGCGAACAGGACGGTGCCCACGCCGACCGTGCCGCCCAGGAGAAAGCCGAGGCCGAGTGCAGCCAACTCGACGATGGTGCGTGCCGCGCGTATCGACAAGCCGCGACTCGCGAGATTGGTCATGATGCCGTCGCGTGGGCCGGGGCCGAGCGACGCGCCCACGTACAGAGCGACGCCGGGCGCGAACGCGCTGACGCCGACGACGAGGAAGAGCACCCGCACGACCAATGAGCCCGGTGCGTGCAACAGTGGCATCGTGGCGTCGATCACCAGCCCGACTCCGAGCATGTTGGCCACCGTGCCGATGCCCGGCCGCTCGTGCATGGGAATCCACAACAAGAGCACCGCGAAGCCGACGAGGATGCCGACCGTGCCAATGGCGATGCCGGTGCGCGAGGCGATGCCCTGATGCAGCACGTCCCACGGGCCGAGTCCGAGCCGGGCCCGCACCATCAGCGTGACGCCAGCGCCCATCATCACCAAGCCGCTGAGGAGTCGCGCGAGGCGGGTGAACGATGGCACCCCATGACGGTAAGGCGTCCCCTCGCATTTTGCGATGGAAATTCGCCGACCCGATGACGCGGAGCACGAGCCGATAGGCGAGGCGACCCGATGACGCGGAGCATGAGCCGATAGGCGAGGCGACCCGATGACGCGGAGCACGAGCCGATAGGCGAGGCGACCCGATGACGCGGAGCAGAGACTGTCAGACCCCCCGCGTAGGGTCGTCGTATGTTCTTGCCCAAGCGATGCCCCATCTGCCAGGCGATCGGTGCCGCGCCGTGTGCTTCATGTGCGGGGTCGCTGGTGCACGCTGGTCTGGTCCCGCCGGTGCCGGGGTGCGCGTCGGTCGCGGCGTGCCTTCGTTACGACGCAGGGGCTCGTTCGCTTGTGCTCGCCCTGAAGTACCGCAACCGCCGCGACAGCGTCGCCTATTGCGCAGGCGAGCTGGCGGCGCGTGCGCCTGCCGTCGATCTGGTGACCTGGGCCCCGTCAACGCCGCAGCGCGTACGTGATCGCGGGTTCGACCAGGCCGAGGTGTTGGCACGGGCAACGGCGCGGCGCCTTCGTGTGCCGTGTCGGGCCACGTTGCGGCGCCTCGGCGATGCCCATCAGACCGGGCTCGACGCGGCGGCGCGCCACATCGGGCCCGGCTTCGCTGCTCGTGCCGGCAGTGTTCGCGGTGCGCGGCTGCTGATCATCGACGACATCGTGACCACAGGTTCCACCTTTGCACACGCCGCATCGGTTCTTCGCGCGGCGGGTGCCGGTTATGTGCATGCGTTGGCCCTGGCGGCCACTCCTCCGAAAAGAAGGACTATCGCCTCACCCGCTGGCGTTCACCGCGTGGCAAGCTGATGTCTGCAGAGCCTTGGTCTCAGAACCGCAAAGGAGTCGCCCGATGCAGATCGCGATCAGCAGCCGGAAGACGGTGGTCACACCCCGACTCGAGGAGGTGACACGCGACAAGATCGAGCGGCTGGAGAAGTTCCTCGAGGGCATGGAACGAGCCGACATCCACTTCTCCGAGGAGAAGAACCCGCGGCTTGCCGACCGCAAAGAGGTCTGCGAAGTCACCATGCAGGGCCACGGTCATCGCGTGAGATGTCATGTCGCGGCACCTGATGCGTTTACTGCAGTCGATCTCGCGGTCGAGAAGCTTGAACATCAACTCCACAAGCTGAAAACGAAACTTGTGCAACGCCAACACGGTGGCGTGAAGGCATCTCGCAACGGTGCCGACACCAGCGCGGTGACCACGATGTTGGGCGATGAGGGTTCGGGCAACAAGATCGTCAAGACCAAACGCTTCGTGATGACGCCCATGACCGCCTCCGAGGCGGCCATGCAGATGGAGCTGCTCGCCCACGACTTCTTCTTCTTCGCCAACGTCGAAACCGGCCTTACGGGGGTCGTCTATCAGCGTTCGGACGGCACGATCGGTCTCATCGACGAAGAACCCAGGGTGTAGCGCCGACGAGAGGTTGCGCGCGAAACCCGCGAGCGCGTCGGTCGACCGTAGGCTGGCTGCCGCCGTGCTGACCGACGGGTGATCTCATGGGTGTGTTCAACAAGCTGCTGAAAACAGGCGAGGGCCGCAAGGTCAAGGCACTGCACGCGCTGGTGCCCGACATCAACGCGCTCGAAACGGAATGTGCCGCGCTGTCCGACGACGGACTGAGGGCCAAGACCGCGGAGTTCCGCGAGCGCTTCCGCAACGGCGAGGAACTCGACGACATGCTCGTCGAGGCGTTCGCCGTGGTGCGCGAAGCCGCGTCGCGCGTGATCGGCCAGCGGCACTACGACGTCCAGCTCATGGGCGGCGCCGCGCTGCACCTCGGCTGGGTGGCCGAGATGAAGACCGGCGAAGGCAAGACCCTCGTGTCGACACTGCCGGTGTATCTCAACGCCATCTCCGGCAAGGGCGTGCATGTGTGCACCGTCAACGACTACCTCGCCACGCGCGATTCCGAGTGGATGGGTCGGGTCCACAGCTTCCTCGGTGTGTCGGTTGGCCTTGTCGTGCCCGGCGAGTTCGACTCGAACTTCAAACGGGCGCAGTACGGGGCCGACGTCACGTACGGCACCAACAACGAGTTCGGGTTCGATTACCTCCGTGACAACATGGCGATGTCGCTCGAAGACAAGGTGCAACGAGGCCACAACTTCTGCATCGTCGACGAGGTCGACTCGATTCTCATCGACGAGGCGCGCACGCCGCTCATCATCTCTGGCCGCGTCGCGGACGCGGCAAAGCTCTACTACCGATTCGCGTCGATCGTGCGTGGCTTGCAGCGCGATGTGCACTACGAGGTCGACGAGGAGAAGCGCACCGTGGCGCCCACCGAGGACGGCATTCACGCAGTGGAACGCGCTCTGGGTGTCGAGAATCTCTACGACGAGCTGTCGTCGAACCTCGTGCATCAGATGCAAGCCGCGTTGCGTGCGAAGGAGTTGTACCGACGCGACAAGGACTACATCATCCAGGGCGGCGAAGTGAAGATCGTCGACGAGTTCACGGGTCGCATCCTCGAAGGGCGCCGTTGGTCCGAGGGCCTGCATCAGGCGGTCGAGGCCAAAGAGGGCGTGAAGATCAAAGAGGAGAATCAGACTCTCGCTACCGTCACCCTGCAGAACTACTTCCGCATGTACGACAAGCTTGCGGGCATGACCGGTACGGCCGAGACCGAGGCGGCCGAGCTGGCAAGCACCTACAACCTGCAGGTCGTGCCGATCCCGACCCATCGCTCGATGGTGCGCAAAGATCAGTCGGACCTCATCTACAAGAGTGAGGAATCCAAGTTCGATGCGGTCGTCGAAGACGTGCTCGAACGGGTCGAAACAGGTCAGCCGGTGTTGCTCGGCACC
>JAYUFA010000416.1:0-1548 GCA_043738925.1 Actinomycetota bacterium | reverse complement strand
TGTTCCGAGTGACACGCAACGCCGATCTCGCGGTGCGCGAGGGTGAAGCCGACGACCTACTCGCCGCGATCGAGACCGAGCTGCGTCGGCGTCGCTTCGGACGCGCCGTGCGGCTTGAGGTCGCGTCGAGCATCGGGGCCGAGATGCGCGAGCTGCTCGTTCGCGAACTCGATCTCGGCGACGACGACGTATACGTCATCGACAGTCTCGTCGACCTCAGCGCGCTGTGGCAGCTGGTGTCGCTGCGTCGCCCCGACCTCAGCGATCCCGCGTGGCGTGGCGTCACCGACCAACGCCTCGTTGCCGACGACATGCCCCGTGACATCTTCGCGGCGCTGCGCGGCGGCGATGTACTGGTGCATCACCCGTACTCGTCGTTCACCACGTCGGTGGTCAACTTCATCCGTCAGGCGGCGGCCGATCCGCTGGTACTTGCGATCAAGATCACGATCTACCGCACGTCGGGCGACAGCCCGATCATCGAGGCGCTGATCGACGCCGCGGAAAAGGGCAAGCAGGTCGCGGTGCTGGTCGAGTTGCAGGCGCGCTTTGACGAGCGCGCGAACATCGAGTCGGCGCGGCGCCTCGAACAAGCCGGCGTGCACGTGGCGTACGGCATCGTCGGTTACAAGATCCATTCCAAGGTGTGTCTCGTCATCCGCGACGAGCCTGATGGCATTCGGCGTTACTGCCACATCGGCACGGGCAATTACAACCCACGCACCGCGCGGCTCTATGAGGACATCGGGCTGCTGACCGCCGACCCCGACATCGGCGAGGACTGTACGCACCTGTTCAACTCGCTCACCGGGTATGGCCGCGGCGTCGGTTATCGGCGTCTGCTCGTTGCGCCCGACACGTTGCGCGATGGCCTGATGAGCCGCATCGAGAACGAGATCGCGCTCGGCGGACGCATCGTCATGAAGATGAACAGCTTGGTCGACCCGGCGTTCATCGACCTGTTGGAGCGTGCGTCGCAAGCGGGCGTCGAGATCGACCTCATCGTGCGTGGCATCTGCTGTCTGCGGCCCGGGGTGCCCGGCGTGTCCGAACGCATCCGCGTCCGAAGCATCGTCGGCCGCTACCTCGAACACTCGCGTCTGTACTACTTCGCCAACGGGCGCGGCCCTGGCGTTGCCGACTACCTCATTGGCTCGGCCGACCTCATGCCACGCAACCTCGATCGGCGGATCGAGGCGCTGGTGCCGGTGCTCGACCCCAACTTGCAACGGCACCTCGACGACATTCTCGCAATCAACCTTTCCGACGACGTACTGGCGTGGACCCTCGCCGCCGACGGCGTCTGGACCCGTGCCAACGGAGGCACCCACGAGAGCCACGTAGAGTTTCAGCGCCTTGCGTTGGCCCGAAGCGTTGATGCAAGCGCGGGCATCGCCTTCTGAACTGGCAAGATGGATCGACCCCAGGTGGACAACAGGTGTCTGCGAAGCAAACGAGGGGGAAAGAGGTCAGGGTGCCCGAGGAGTCGCGCAAGAGCTTTCACCACGCGCTCGACGACGTGAAAGCCGAGATCGTGCAGCTGGCCGC
>JAYUFA010000415.1:0-1549 GCA_043738925.1 Actinomycetota bacterium | reverse complement strand
TGCTGCGGATCGCGACCGGCCTCGTGCGCGAGCGACGATTCGAGCAACGCGAAGATGTCGCTCGGACCTATCACCCTTGCGGCCATCTCGGCGCCTTGAAAGTGCTTGAAGCGCTCGTCGTCGGGCTTGTAGTCGCGTCGGGCGTCGCTCCCCTGCGACCATGGCGCGGCCTGCGGACCAAAGTCGATCCCTTGTGCGCGTGCTTCCTTCACCGACGCCTCGACGATCGCGCCCGCGACAAGTGCGACCCTTGCGGTGCCGTCGCATACCGCCTCGCATGCCGACGCCAACAACGTGAGCGGCGCGGCGCCGCTGAACGTGGCCGACACGCGGGGCCCAGTGACACCGAGCAATTCGCCGAGCTCGTCGGCCAAGGTGCGCGGCGCGAAGACTGATGACGGTGGCGCGTAGACGGCATCGATCTGGTCGAGGAGCTTGGGGGCGGCGTCGGCGGCGCGTACGACAGCGTCGTGAGCGAGCTGAAGTGCCGAGACCAACCGTGACGAGTCCTTGTTCGCAAGCTGCGCCACGCCGACGATCACCGGCGTGTTCGCACCTACACGTGTCACGTGTCCCCCTCGTAGCCGATCCCCGCCCAGCGCTGGGCCTTCACCGAATCAGACGGTAGCGGGCGGCGCGCGCGATCAAGCCTGACCCGCGTGTGACCGGTGGCGACAGCGATGTCGGCGACGAGTGCCCGTTGCGCGATACGCGGGCGCAACCCGGCCTCAGTGGCAATATCGACGTCGCAGCCGAGTCGTTGGCGCAGGTCCACGACCAGACCGCCGAGGTCGAGGAGCTTGCGCCCGACGTCGAGCGTCGCGACCTCGAGCGACGCGATCTATTCGTCGAGCAAGTTGTTACTTATCACCTATATTTAGGTTGCACGAGGAACGCCTGTTCGGTAGAGTTCTCGTATGTTTACAGCGGTCGTCGATCACATCACCGAGGTTGCCAGCCTCAGCGTCGATGACCTCGCCGACGCTGAGGTTCGTGCCGCTCTCGGCGCGTGTTCGGTGTTGCAGGGCCGTGTCGATGTGTTGCGGGCCAAGTTGTTGGTATCGGTTCATGAGCGGGGCCTGTGGCGCCGTGATGGGGCACGGTCGTTGGCGGCGTGGCTCGCCCAGAACACGGCGCTTTCCGCGCGCGATGCCCGGCGTGCCGCGGACACGGCGGCGTTGATCGCGGCTGACGGTCCGGTCGCTGACGCAGTTAGATCTGGTGCGATCACCCCGACCCATGTCGAGGTCATCAACTCGTTCACCGCCGCCGAAGCCGTCGCGGCAGCCGCTGTTGCTGCTGCGTGCGACAACACGGCCGGCGAGAGTACGGCTGGTGCCAACGCTGGCGACGATGACGCGGGATCTTCGCCGGTTCCGGTTCCGGTCCTGGACGCGGAGACGTTGCTGGGGATAGCGAAGGCGTTGTCACCGGAGGAGTTCGCGAAAGCGGCCCGCACGGCACGCGCCGCGGCCGACCCTGGGGGTGAAGCGTCGCGGTACGCGTTTCTGCGGGCGTTGCGGTCGCTGCGTACCTGGAGCGACGCGGA
>JAYUFA010000414.1:0-4186 GCA_043738925.1 Actinomycetota bacterium | reverse complement strand
TCTCGCTTTGCTGGCGGATGCGAACACCGAGTGTGCGCAATCCGCGCAGGCCGTTCATCGCATCGAACGGCGATGCGTTTGCACCTTGCAGCACAGCAAAGTTCCAAAGCCAGTCGAGTAGCTCCTTGCTTCCGGCAACCACTCCGAGACTCGCGTCGTTGTGCCCCGCGATCGCCTTCGTGGCGGAGTGCACGACGAGGTCGATGCCGTAGTCGAGTGGACGTTGCACGAGCGGTGTCGCGAAGGTGGAATCGACCACGGTCATCGGCCCTTTGATCGCCGCGACGTCCGCGATGTCGACGATGCCCAGGCGAGGGTTCGCCGGCGTCTCCGCGATGACCAGAACGGTCTTGGCCGGCCGAACCGCCGCTGCGAACGCGCCAGGTTCGAACCCGTCGACGAACGTGACGTCGATACCGAAGCGCGGGCACACGCCTTGCAGCAACAGCTGGGTGCCTGCGTAGAGCTGCTTCTGCGCCACGATGTGATCGCCATGCGAACACAGGCCGAGCACGATCGCGCTGATCGCACCCATGCCCGAAGCGAACGCGCGCGCATCTTCCGCGTTCTCGAGTGACGCGATCGCTTCTTCGAATCCTCGCACCGTCGGGTTGCCGTAGCGCGAATAGAAACGACTCGCGCCGACCGTGGTGGCCATGCGACGACCCTCGTCAACCGTAGGCGTCACGAACGTGGTGCTCGCCCACAAGATGGGCGCCAGCGCGGTCTGATTGTCGGCGCGCCCCGCGCGTATGGCGAGCGTCTCGGGCTGAAGTTTCTGGTGCTCTGGGTCAGACATCGTGTTTCTCTATTTCGGCGAGGAAGTCGGCCACAAGCGGACCGATGTGGTCGAACTCCAACAGGAACCCGTCGTGGCCCTGAGGGCTGTCGATCATGTGGTAGTCGCAACGACGACCCGCAGCGACCAGCGCGTCGCGCAACTCGCGTTGCAGGTGCGGCGGGTACAGCGTGTCGCTGCTGATCGACACGACCAAGGCCGGTGCCCGAACGCGCGCTATGGCCGTGTTGATACCGCCACGGCCGCGTGCGATGTCGTGCAGATCCATTGCCTTGTTCAGCACGAGGTACGAGTTCGCATCGAAGCGCCGCACAAGCTTCACCCCGTGATAGTCGAGGTAGCTCTCGATCTGGAAGCGATCCCACAACCGGAACGCGTCGAGTGGATCGACAAGGTCGCGATCGAATCGCTCGTGGAACACGTCGTCGCTGCGATAGGTGATCTGCGCGATCGCGCGCGCGATCGCGAGCCCTTTGTGAGGCCCGTCGCCGGGCGCGGCGTCGTAGTAGTCGCCGCCGCGCCAACCCGGATCGAGCGCGAGCGCGGTGCGGCCGACCGCGCTCCACGCAATCTGCTGCGCGCTCGATGCCATGCAACTCGCGAGTGAAACGAACGAGCGCACTCGGTCGGGGAACATCACTGCCCATTCGATGACCTGCATGCCGCCCATCGAACCGCCGATCACCGTGAGCCATCGCGCGATGCCGAGCTGATCGGCCAATCGCGATTGTGCGCGCACCATGTCGCGCGTGGTGACAACCGGAAAGCGCGAACCGTACGGGGTGCCCGTAGCGGGGTCGACCGACGCCGGGCCGGTCGAGCCTTGGCAGCCACCGAGGACGTTGGCGCACACGACAAAGAAACGGTCGGTGTCGAGCGGCTTTCCCGGGCCGATGAGATCGTCCCACCAACCGGGAGTGGCGTGGCCGGGGCCTTGTCGCCCCGCGGCGTGTGCATCGCCGGTGAGTGCATGACAAACGAGGACGGCATTCGAGGCGTCAGCGTCGAGCACACCCCACGTCTCGTACGCCAGCACGACATCGGCCAACGAGCTTCCCCCTTCGAGGGCGAAGGGTCGATGATCGGTGATGCTCGCGAAGCGACGATTGCCTACCGGGTCGCCGGGCCGCCAGGCACCGGTTGGCGGCAACGCGTCGGGGAACGCACGGGGATGCGCTTGTTCATCGGTCATGTGCGTGCCTCCGATCTCGCTCGAAGGGACGGACTTTTGGTGCTCGACCGGGAGCCGGGCGCACCGCTGATGCACCGGACCGCTCGTTGACCCAGCGACCGGATTGCTCCGAGCGTGAGCCCACATCGCCACCCTTGCGGGTGACATGGCACCTTGGTCGTCCGTCCCAGGTTGCCGGACCCGTTGCCGGGCCACTCTTGATGTCGCTCGTCAGTCTGCCACGTCGCAAGCCAAACCGGTCACATCGTTGCGCCAAGGTCGGCTCGGCGGATCCTCCAGTCGCGTCCTCGCCTTTGTGCCCACCACGCGAATACGGCCGGGTCGGTGATGCCAAAGGCGGCGTCCATGGTGTGCCCAAGCTCGTCGAGCAAATGCCGACGCTCGTCATCAGCCGCGTGCTGCGCGAGTTTGGCCAAGGTCGCGCCGCGCTCCCACAAGGCTCGATCGCCAGGCAGCGGCAACGCCAGCACCTGACGGGCCGCGAGTTTGATGGCATCCGCGCCGAGCGCGGCACCGGCTACCTGCGCAAGCGCGTACGCGCTGACGCACGGCGCCGTAAGCGCAGCGGCGAGCAGCCACAGCTGCGACTCGTCTGCGTGCACCGCGATCACCGGCGTACTCGGCACGAGATCACCGACCTCGTCGACCACCACCTCGATCACCTTCGTTTGCGTCGCGACCAACAATTTTGGGCGAAGCCGCGCCCGTACCCAAACGCCGACGCGTCCTTCAACCTTGTCGACGTCGACAACCGGGGCGACGTATCGAACCCGCGCGAACCGAGCGGGGCGCGTTCCCCAATGACACGCGAGGACGTCGATCAGTCCAGAGGTGACGAGCCGCGGCGTTGCGGCAATCGAATCTCCGCGTTCGACGACCGCGCCGACCAGGCCGTAGTACTCGTCGCGAAAGCCCGCCGTTGCCGTGGCGATATCACCAACCTGGCCGCTGGTAACGAGGTCAACGATCGGCGTGCCGAGAAGGTCGGCGACGAGACCCGCCCACGAGCTACTCGTTGCGGGTGGCGCGCTCGGCGGCACGAGCCGGAACTCGCGATCGCAGACGCGTGCTACTTGCGCATCGACAGACGACCGATCGACGTCGTTGCGGCGCGTCAACACCGCGGCGCATACGCGCACGTTGGCGGCGAAGATCATGTCGCGCGCGAACCAAAGTCCATGGATCGCAGCACGTCGACTGATCGACTCGCGCACACCTATCGCATCGCGCGCGACCAAAGTGGATTGCGGTTGAATCAACGCGACGCGACCACCGTCGCCAACCAGGTCTAGGGCGCGCAACAAGAACAGCGCCGCCGTGTCGGTGTACGGCCCAGACGCGGCCGTGATCGCGCCGACAGCGTCGCGCGCCTGCCCCACGCGGGTGGTGGCACGTTGTAGTTGGTTCTGAAACGGTGGATTGCCGATCACCGCGGTGAACGTCGACCGCGGCCACACATCGGTCGCGTCAACGAGCAGATCAGCCGTCACGACGCGCGACGCCAATGACGCGTCGGGCCCGCCCCTCCACAGCGCGAGCGCGGCGCGACTCACCTCTACCGCGAGCGGATCGATGTCCGCGCCGTAAACGGCTCTCGAGGCATCGACGCGCGACCAGCCTCGTGCGTGCAGCCACGCCGCCATCGCGAGCAGGAACACGCCACCGCCGCACGCGGGATCGCACAGCGTGATATCGCTTGTCGCATTGCCAAGGTCATCGAGTGCGAACGAAACGAGACGCTCGGCGACATCGGCCGGCGTGAAGTGCGCTCCACGCGAGCGACGCGCGCTCGGGTGTAGCAGTCGCTCATAGACCAGACCGAGCAGCCACGGTGCAGACGATCCCCGCCCACGATCGTTCAGATCGACAAGGATGTCCGGCGGGAACTTCTCGCCGAACGCATCGCGTCCGATT
Source organism: Actinomycetota bacterium (assembly GCA_043738925.1). Lineage (GTDB taxonomy): Bacteria > Actinomycetota > Acidimicrobiia > Acidimicrobiales > WLNW01 > WLNW01. The sequence goes on along the minus strand of JAYUFA010000414.1, from coordinate 281 downwards.
GATGGCGCCAGATCGATCGCCTCGCCAAGGGCCGCAGCGACGGCGCTCACCGTACGCTCGGTCGACCAGCCCCGCTCGCGCGCGAATGCGACGACACGTTCGACCAAGGCGTCGGCGTGCGGGTTGTGCACGTGAGCAACGCTCAGGCGTTCGGGTCCCAGTTGAGGAGATCGCCAAGACGCTTGTCGTTCGAGAACAACTCGACAAGCGGTTGGTCGATCCCGACGCGCTTCATCATGCGCTTCACTTCAAGCTCTTGATCCCACAGCATCAACGTGACG
>JAYUFA010000413.1:0-4195 GCA_043738925.1 Actinomycetota bacterium | reverse complement strand
GAGACCTGTGCCGGCCACCCATTGCCAGTTCCCCGCATTCTGGGAGAACTCGCCATCGACGAGTGTCGTGCGAAACCAACGTTCGCCTCGGCGCCAATCGATCAGAAGATGTTTGACGAGAAACGACGCTGCGATCATGCGGACGCGGCCGTGCATCCAACCGGTCTGTGCGAGTTCTCGCATGCCGGCGTCGACGATGGGGTATCCCGTGCGGCCAGCGCGCCACGCTTCGAAACCGGCTTCGTCGTCGCGCCACGCGATTTGGTCGTACTCGGGGCGCATCGCGCAGGACGCGAGGTCTGGGTGTTCCCACGCGATGTGCGCGAACCAATCGCGCCACGCGAGTTGGCGCGCGACAGCGTCGCGCCCAGGGGTGTGCATCCCGAGCGAGTCGATGATCCGCCGGGGTGAGATCGTGCCGAACCGCAGCGCCGCAGAGAGCTGCGTGGTGCCGTCGATCGACGGTTGATCGCGGTGGGCCGGATAGTCATCCACCAAATCGTGCGCAAGGTGCAGCCGCTCCTGCGCGCCGAACTCGCCTCCGGGGTACGGCGCCAATCCGTCGGCCTTCGGCAGCGCTGCCTCGGGTTGCGCGGCGACTCGGCCGGTGAGCTCTTGTGGCGCGATCGTGACCCACGGCTGTGGCGTCGTCGTCCTCCAGGCGTGCCAGTACGGCGTGAACACCTGCGACAGCGTGCCTCTTGCCGTGCGCACCGTCCCAGGTGCATGGACGAGCCCGCCCCACGAACCGTGCCACGTGATGCCCCCGGCGGCGAGCGTTGTTGCGACGGCGGTGTCGCGACGACGCGCCAACGGTGATACGTCGAGGTTGACGAACACCGAGTCGGATTGCAGCTTCGTGGCCTCAAGCGCGAGGACCTCGACCGCGTCGCCCTGAACAACACGGAGGCAGCCGCCGAGGGCGCGCAAACGGAGATCGAGCGCGGTGAGATCGCCGATGAGTTGGCGGCGGCGAAACGGTCCTGCTGCCGCGAACAGCCGCGGATCGAGTACAAAGAGGGGGACGATCTCACGATGCGTGGCGGCTGCTGCGCTCCAGGCCGGATTGTCGTCAAGGCGGAGGTCTCGCCGAAACCACACGATCGCCCGCGACTCCGAAACTCGGTGAGCCGACAAAGGTGATGCGAATGATGCCACGCACGCAGGCTACGGCGAACCGACGGTAGGGTTACACGTATGTCATTCGCCGTGCAGACGCCGGTCTATGAGGGCCCGTTCGATCTGCTGCTCCACTTGATCTTGAAGGAACAGGTGGATCTGTACGAGGTGTCGCTCACGTCGATCGTCGATGCGTACATCGCCGAGCTCGACCACATGCAGGACTGCAACCTCGAGGTGGCAACCGAGTTCTTGCTGATCGCCTCGACGTTGATCGAGCTCAAGGTGCGGCGGCTGCTTCCCGACGATGAGAAGTTCGATCTCGACGACGAGCTGGCCTTGTGGGAGGAGCGTGACTATCTCCTCGTGCGCCTCCTCGAATGCAAGACGTTCAAAGATGCCGCTCGCCAGCTCGAGCAGCTCGCAGTCGACGCCTCGCGTTCGTTCCCGCGTATGGCCGGTATCGAGGATGCGTTCCTCGAGCTCACTCCCGATCTCCTCGCCGGGGTCACCGGTGAACACCTGCGCCGCGCCTTTCTACGCGCCGTAACACCCAAACCCGTGCCGACGGTTGACTTGCACCACGTTGCGCCGGTACGCCTCTCGGTCGCCGAGGCCTTGGTCGAGTTACTCGACGAGCTGCCGCGGCTGCAACGAGTGACGTTCCGCGCGCTCACCGCCGAGTTCGTCGATCGCATCGAGGTGGTCGTGCGCTTTCTGGCGGTGCTCGAACTGTACAAGCAGGGCCACATCGACCTGAGCCAAGCGGCCAGCTTCGGCGAGATCGAGATCGTGTGGACGGCGGGCGACCATCTTGATCCCGACCTTGTCACTGCCGACGCGTACGAAGGATGACCATGCACGCGGAGACCCGTCGAGCGATCGAGGCCATCTTGATGGTCGCGGATCAGCCGATCGAACCCAACTTGCTCGCGCAGGTGTGCGAGATTCCGGTGGCGCTGGTCGACGAGCTGTGCAGCTCGCTGGCCGACGAATATGAAGGCTCGGGTCGCGGTTTCGTGCTGGTGCGCGTTGCGGGCGGCTACCGATTCCAGAGCCATCCCGATATGGCCGCGTACGTCGAACGGTTCGTGCTCGACGGCCAGAGCGCCCGCTTGTCCGCGGCGGCACTCGAGACATTGGCCATCGTGGCGTACAAGCAACCGATTTCGCGGGCGCAGGTCGCTTCGATCCGCGGCGTGAACGTCGAAGGCGTGATGCGCACGCTGCACGGCCGTGGCTACATCGCCGAGATCAGCCGCGACCCGGGGCCAGGCAACGCTGTGCTGTTCGGCACCACACCGAGTTTCCTCGAACGTCTTGGCTTGAACTCGCTCGATCAGCTTCCCGCGCTCGGCGCGTTCGTGCCCAGTGCCGATGTGGTCGAGCAGCTCGAGCGCACCCTGCGCGTGTCGGACGAACCTGTCGACGACGTCGCCACCGCAGCATCGACGGTGGTCGGGCAGACATCGGTTGGGGCGAGCTTCGAGACGCGCCCCGCGGCGAGCGCACCCGGCCACGGTGCCGACGAGGAATGACACTCTCAGACGGTGAACGTCTGCAGAAGGTGCTGTCGCAAGCCGGGCTCGGTTCGCGTCGCGTGTGCGAGGAGTTCATCGCTCAGGGTCGCGTGCAGGTCAACGGCGAGGTCGCGATTCTCGGGCGGCGCGTCGAGACCGCGGTTGATCGTGTCGAGCTCGACGGTGTACAGATCGCAGTAGCGCCAGGGCTCGTTTACTACCTGCTGAACAAGCTGCCGGGGGTCGTCAGCACCGCTGACGATCCCCAAGGTCGCCCAACCGTCGTTGAACAGGTGCCACGCGAGCCGCGCGTGTACCCCGTCGGACGTCTCGACACGGACACCGAAGGTCTGCTGCTGCTCACCAACGACGGCGACCTCACGCATCGGCTGACGCACCCGTCGTTTGGTGTCGAGAAGGAATACCTCGCGGAGGTCGAAGGCGCGCCGCCGCGAGGCGTGTTGCGCCTGTTGCGTGAGGGCGTCGAGCTCGACGACGGGCGCACGGCCCCCGCCAAGGTCTCGCTTGTGTCGCCGGGCGTGCTGAAGGTCGTGATTCACGAAGGCCGCAATCGCCAGGTGCGGCGTATGTGCAGCGCCGTTGGTCATCCGGTCCTACGGCTCGTGCGTACCCGCATCGGCCCGTTGCGCGACGCGTCCCTCGCTCCAGGCGCGTGGCGTCCGCTCACCACCGATGAAGTGCGGGCGCTTGAACGTGCAGCAAGCGTCGAGCGGTAGAATCGCCGATCGTGTCCCGCTCTGTTCGCGCACTTCGTGGCGCCACCACCGTCGAGTCCGACACGCGCGAGCAGGTATTCGAACGCGTCATCGCACTCTTGCAGGAGATGTGGCGACGCAACGAGATACAACACGATGACCTCATCTCCATTTTGTTCACCGTGACCGAGGACATCCGCTCGTGCTTTCCGGCCGGCGCCGCGCGCGAGATCGGCTTGGGCGATGTGCCGTTGATCTGTGCGCAAGAGATACCGGTGCCAGGCTCGACGCCAATGTGCATTCGCGTGCTCGCGCATCTCGAGACCGACAAGTCGCGCCAGGCGTTGCGCCACGTGTATCTCGAAGGTGCCGCGAGCCTGCGCGACGACCTGCCCGGGTGAGTGTCGGCGTGACTACATCCTCAGGGCCTTCGATCGGGTCGTCGACGCGTCGCGCTTCGGTTGTCGGACTTGGCCTGATCGGCGGCAGCATCGGCCTGGCCTTGCGCGAACGTGGCTGGCAGGTGTCGGGCAGCGATCATGAGCCCGACCGGGTCACCGACGCGCTGCGACTCGGCGTGATCGATGTCGAAGGACTCGACCCCGACAGCGTCATCACCTTCGTGGCCGTGCCGGTGCTCGCGGTGGCCGACGCGGTGCGAACAGCGTTGCGAGCAACGAGCGGTCTCGTCACCGACGTAGGAAGCGTAAAGGCACCCGTGGTGAAGGCCGTGAACAACTCGCGGTTTGTCGGCGGTCACCCGATGGCGGGGTCCGAGCAGGAAGGCCTTGCCGGCGCCAGCGCGGAAATGTTCGAGGGTGCGGTGTGGGTGCTGACACC
>JAYUFA010000412.1:0-4206 GCA_043738925.1 Actinomycetota bacterium | reverse complement strand
TGCCGTCGGCCATTCTCGCGTTGCGGGCCACGCTGGTGATCAAGGGTCCAAAGGGTACGCGCGAGGTCGCAAGCGACGACTTCTTCACTGGCTTCTTGGAGACCGCCGTCGGTCCCGACGAGTTGCTCACCGAGATTTTGGTGCCGAAGACGCCGAATGCCACGTTCGGATTCCAGAAGTTCAATCGGCGTGCGCAGGACTGGGCCATCGTGGGGTGTTCGGTCGTCGTGCACAACGGCACCTGTGGCGTCGGTCTGGTCAACATGGACTCGCGGCCGGTGCGTGCCGCCGGTGTCGAGGCCGCCATCCGCGGTGGTTCGTCTGCTGCCGATGGCGCGGCGTCTGCTGCCGACGGTTGTGAGCCGCCCACCGATCTCAACGCCAGCGTCGAGTACCGCCAGCACCTTGCGCGCGTCCTCGTCCGACGCGCCTTGGAGTCCGCCGGCAAATAGGGCGCGGGTCAGGCGGTGAAGTCGAGGACGCTGCGGACCATGTGACCCGCGCGCGTCGCGGCGATCGCGTCCGCCCAGCGGGTGATGGGGAAGACCTCCGTCACGAGCGCGTCGATGTCGAGCCGCCCGGCGCGTACGTGTTCGATGATCGCCGGGAAGTCGCGTGCGGGGTCGCAAGCGCCGTTGAGGCTGCCGACGATGCGGCGACCGCGAAAGAGGTCGTCGACGTCGAACGTGGCTCGCGCGCCACGCGGCGGCATTCCGATGAGTATGGCGCTGCCACCTGGGCCCGTCATGGTGATGGCCGCCTCGATCGTGGGCACGAGCCCCGCGCACTCGAACGCGTGGTCGACGCCGCCGCCGCTCAGGTCACGCACCGCGGTCACCAGGTCGTCGTCGCGCCCGGCGATGATCACGTCCGTGGCACCGAAGTGCAGCGCGGCGTCGCGGCGCTCCGGGTTCACGTCAATGGCGATGATGCGCGTAGCGCCCATGAGCCGCGCCGTTTGCAGCACGTTCGCGCCGATGCCGCCGATGCCGATCACTGCGACGGTGTCACCGGCCTCGACCCCTGCGACGTTGTGCACGCAGCCGTAGCCGGTCGATACCGCGCAGCCGATGAGTGACGCTCCGGCTGTCGGCAGATCGCCGATCGGGAACAACTGCGTCGCCTGCACGACCACGTGCTCGGCCCACGTCGACGAGTTGCCATAGCGCAGCGCGGGTACCCCACCGACCGTGAACGGTCGCTCGCCGGTGCCGAACGCGTCACGGCAATCCGAGAGCCGTCCCCTCGTGCAAGCGTGGCAGTTCCGACAAGGCGTGATCGTCGCGATGACCACGCGGTCGCCCGGCGCAAGACCGGCGACGCCCGCGCCGCATCGCAACACCTCGCCGGCGCCCTCGTGGCCGAGGATGATCGGCGCGGGCCGTCGGTTGAAACCGTCGACAACGTTGAGATCGCTGTGACAGATACCCGACGCGAGCATGCGCACCAGCACCTCGCCCTGCCCTGGTTCGCGCACCTCGATTCGGTCGTCGAAGACAAGCGCCTGACCGTCGAACAAGATGCCTCGCATCCGGCCGACGCTACCTCGCCCAGTCGGCACTACCCTGACGCCGATGTCAGCAGCAGGCCCCCTCCCACCCGGCGCTCCCGCCTCGGTCGACGAAGTGTTCGCCGCACTGGCGGCTCACGACTACCTGCCCGACGAGGGCCTGGCCACGGTCATCTATCTGGCCATGCGGCTGCGGCGACCGTTGCTGCTCGAAGGTGAAGCCGGTGTCGGCAAGACCGAGGTCGCGAAGGTGCTTGCGGCATGGACGGGTGCCGAGCTGATTCGACTGCAGTGTTACGAGGGCATCGATGTTTCGCAAGCGGTGTACGAGTGGGACTACAGCAAGCAACTGCTGCATCTGCGGGCTATCGAGACCGCCGGCAACGAGCAGGGCGGTGACATCGACAAGATCGAAAGCGACCTCTACTCCGAACGATTTCTTGTACGTCGCCCGTTGTTGCGCGCGGTGCAACCAACCGACGGTCCGCCTCCCGTGTTGCTCATTGACGAGGTCGATCGCGCAGACGACGAGTTCGAAGCGTTCCTGCTCGAGATCCTGGCCGACTACACGGTCACCGTGCCCGAGCTCGGCACGTTCCGGGCCACACAACCGCCGATCGTGATCATCACGTCGAATCGCACGCGCGATGTGCACGATGCGCTGAAGCGCCGTTGTTTGTATCACTGGGTCGAGCATCCGACCTACGAGCGTGAAGTGCAGATCGTGCAGCTGCGGGTTCCCGGCGTTTCGGAACGACTCGCCCGTCAGGTCGCGGGGGTCACCGAGGAGTTGCGCGGCCTTGGCCTGTACAAGCCGCCTGGTGTGGCCGAGACGATCGACTGGGCGCAGGCGCTGTTGCTGCTGGGTGCCGATGACATCACCGAAGCGGCGGCGTCGGCCACACTCGGCACGTTGTTGAAGTACCGCGAAGACCAACAGCGCGTTCAGGCCCACGGCGTCGGGATGATCCTCGAGGCGTTGCGTGGCCGCGTCCTCTGACCACAGCGCCGGCCACGTCATCGAGGCGCGCCCACCCGACCTCGAGCGCGTCGCTGTTGCGTTCGCCAGGTTTTTGCGGGCCGAGGGGCTCGACGTGCCGATGAGTTCGACGCTGTTGTTCGTCGACGCGCTCGACAACGTCGGTGTGGCGTCGCGCGAAGCGGTGTATTGGGCTGGTCGAGCATCGCTCGTGCGTCGACCCGAGGACATCGAGGTCTATGACCGTGTCTTCGACGCGCTGTGGATGCGCGGTCGCTACGTCGCCCGCGACGATGGTCCGGTCGAGCACATCACCATCGCGACCGATGACGACAACGGCGACAGCGCCGCGGAGCACGATGCCGGCGAAGATGCCGACGACGTCATCACCGTGCGCTTCAGTACGACCGAGGTGCTGTCTCACAAGGACTTCGCGGAGTACACCGCGCTCGAAATGGCCGAAGCACGCCAGCTGATGGCGCGACTACGACTCGTCGGCTCGCCGCGACAATCGCGGCGGCGTGTGCCGTCGAAGCGCGTGCGTGGCCGGCCCGATCTGCGCCGCACGGTCCGCGGGGCGATCCGCGCGGGTGGCGAACCCATACGACGATCGTTCACCGAGCCCGGTGAGCGACCACGGCGCCTCGTGTTCCTGCTCGACGTGAGCGGCTCGATGGAGTCGTACTCGCGTGCACTCGTGCGGTTCGTGCACGCCGCGGTGGTGGGCCGCACGAAGGTCGAGGCGTTCGCACTCGGCACCCGGCTGACGCGCATGACTCGTGAGCTGTCATCGCGCGACCCTGACGCGGCGCTGCGTCGCGCGTCGACCACGGTGCTCGACTGGTCGGGCGGCACGCGCCTGGGCGATGGCTTGCGCGAGTTCAACGACGCGTGGGGCCAACGCGGCATGGCGCGCGGAGCGATCGTCGTGATCCTCTCCGACGGCTGGGACCGCGGTGAGCCGGCCGTGATGGCCGAGCAGATGCAGCGCTTGTCGCGTGTGGCCCACAAGATCGTGTGGGTGAACCCGCTGAAGGCATCGCCAGGGTACGCGCCCTTGGCACAAGGGATGGCCGCCGCCTTGCCCTACGTAGACTCGTTCATCGAAGGGCATTCGCTTGACTCGCTCGAGCGGCTCGCGGAGGTGATCGCCGTATGAGAGAGATCCTGAACGATCTCGACCGCTGGCAAAGGCAAGGCAAGCGCGTCGCTATCGCGCGCGTCGTCGACCTCGAAGGTTCCGGCCCTCGCCTTCCCGGCGCCGCGATGGCGGTCAATGAGGACGGCGAGGTCGCGGGCTCAGTGTCGGGTGGTTGCGTCGAGGGAGCCGTGGTTGCCGAGGCACTCGATGTGCTCACGACTGGCGAACGCAAAGTGGTCACCTTCGGCTACAGCGACGACGAAGCCTTCGCGGTCGGCCTCACGTGTGGCGGCACGATCCATCTGTTTCTCGAACCGCTCGACTGGTAGGGGCGATGGCTGAGATCTTCACGCTCGTCCGCGACGCGATTCGCGCCAGTCAACCTGCCGCGCTCGCCACGGTCATCGAGGGCAACAACATCGGTGCGCACTTGTTCGTGCGACCGGGCATGAACGCGGTTGGATCGCTCGGCAACGAGGACCTCGATCGCGTGATCACGCGTGACGCCCTCGGTGAGATCGAGGCGGGCCGTGCCGGCGTGCGGCACTACGGCGCCAATGGTGAGGCGAACGAGAC
>JAYUFA010000411.1:0-4220 GCA_043738925.1 Actinomycetota bacterium | reverse complement strand
TTGGATCCTCGATGAGTTCGCGGGCGCGGCACCGAAGCGCATCGTTGGGCTTCCGATGCTGCCGGTCGACGACGGCATGGAGACCTGCGTCGCCGAGTTCGAGCGCTGCCTCGCAAAAGGCGCGAAGGCAATGTTCGTACCCGGCTTCCCTGCGCAGCCGTACAACGCACCGTACTTCGACCCGTTGTACGCGCGTGCCGCAGAGGCCAGTGTTCCGCTCACGTTCCATCGCACGTTCGGCGGCAAGCCGCAAGATGCCGACTGGGATGAACTGATCAACCAGAAGATCACCACCGCGGGCACGGTGTATCGGTTCTTCGCCGCGGTGAAGCCCTTCACCTACATGGTGATGAGTGGCGTGTTCGCCCGACATCCCGCGCTCAAGATCGTTGCGGCCGAGGTCAACTGCGGGTGGCTGCCGTTCTGGGCGCAGACCATGGAACAGAACTTCGATATCCGATCGGCCTTCGTGGATGACGACTCGATCGGGAGCGATCTCCGCCCCACCGATCATCTCGGCCGCAATCTGTTCGTGACCGTCCTCGATGACCATGTCGGCTTCGCAATGATTGGAGCGTTCCCCTATCTGGCCGACACCGCGATGTACTCGAGCGACTACCCGCATTCGGTGACACTGTGGCCGAACTCGCGCGACTACGTCGCCAAACTGGGCGCCGGTGTCGACCCCGATGCGATGCAAAAGATCACGTCGGGCAACGCCGAGCGCGTTTACGGCCTGTAACCGTGTCGGCCTTGCGCGACCGTGCTGCGATCGTCGGGGTTGGCTACACCGACTTCATGAGGAACTCTGGCGTATCCACGCTGGCCCTCGCGTTGCGAGCGATCCGGGCGGCGTGCGACGACGCGGGCATCGCGTTGCATGATCTCGATGGCGTCGCGACGCATCGTGTCAACGATTCGGTGCAGGCCGCCGTCGTGATGCACTCATTGGGGATGCGCGATCCTCGTTTCTTCGTCGATCAGTTCGGGGGCGGCAGCGCGTCGCACACCGTTGTCGGTCAGGCGGCAATGGCGGTCGCGACCGGCGTCGCCGACTACGTGGTGTGTTGGCGTGCCATCAACGCCCGGAGCGAGTTCCGCATGGGTGGCACAGGTCGCCCGCCTCCCGACGTGGTGGAGTTCCAGTACCAGACGCCGTATGGCTACGCGACACCGCCACAACAGTTTGCCGCAATGGCAAGTGCTTACATGGCGCGCTACGGCATCACGCGTGAAGACCTCGGGCGTGTGGCGATCCGCCAGCGTGACAACGCCTCGCGCAATGAGCGCGCCATGATGAAGGCCCCGATCACGATGGACGACTACCTGTCGTCACGTTGGATCGTCGAACCACTGTGCCTGTTCGACTGCTGTCTCGAAACCGATGCGGCGATTGCGGTCGTGGTGACCTCAGCCGAGCGGGCGCGCGATCTCGCTCGCCCGCCGGTGTTGATATCGGGTGCGACTTGGGGCGGCGGGCACACGCTGTACTCGAACCATCGCGAGGATCTCACCGTGAGCGCCGCCGCCGACATGTCGAAGCGACTGTATTCGATGGCCGGTATCGGCCCGAGTGACGTCGACGTCGCATGCATCTACGACGCGTTCACGCCTCTCGTGTTGCTGCAGCTCGAGGACTACGGCTTTTGCGCGAAGGGTGAAGGAGGCGCGTTCTATGCCGACACGTCGCTACCGGTGAACCCGCACGGCGGGCACTTGTCGGCCGGGTACGTGCACGGCATCAACCACATTGCCGAGGCCGTCGAGCAACTGCGCGGTGACGCCGGCGCGCGCCAAGTTCTTGGTGCCGAGATCGCTTTGTCGTGTGGACAAAGCGGTTACGTGGCGGGCGCGTCATCGGCCTTGGTGTTGCGCCGAGGGTCATCGTGAGCGACACGTCGAAGCGGATCGTTCCCTACCCCGATCGCGACTCGGCGCCCTGGTGGCAAGCCGTCGCTCGACACGAGACCGTGCATCAGCGATGCGACGACTGCTGCACGTGGCGTTGGCCGCCACGGGCGCTCTGCGGCGAATGCGGCTCGCTCGCCTGGTCGTGGCAGCCAGTGGCCGGTACCGGCACGGTGATCAGCTGCATCCGCACGCACCACGCGTTCCTGCCCGGCTTCCACGCTCCGTATCACACCGTGTTCGTCAGCATCGATGAGCAGCCAGACATCGTGATGCTGGGGTCGTGGCATCACGACAACGCTCCATCGGTTGGCATGCGTGTGCGAGTGTTCTTCGACGATGTCGACGGCTACGACGAACCCATCACGCTCATCGGCTGGTTACCGACCGACTGAGCACCTGCCCGCTGACTCTCTGTCCTCGACATTCGCAGCAAAGGAAATTGACCATGTCACAAGGGATTCGCCGACCGCATGAGGCGATCGATTTCGCGTCCATCGAACGCATGTATCCGCCGCCACCCGAGTACTTCGAGACGGCCTATTTCGACACGCGCGAGACGATCGAGCGGAAGCAACTCGCGCGGCTGATCGACCGCGCGTGGCGCGCCTACGACATTGCGTTCCATCGCGTACGTTGGGACGCGGCTGGCTTTCATCCCAGTCACCTGAAGACGCTTGACGACTTGTGGAAATGCCCCGCCTACACGATCGACGACATCCGCCTGTCGATTGATCAACATCCACCGTACGGCGACTACCAAGGGGTCACGCCCGAGCTGGCGTTGCGCGAACCGATGCGGGTCTACATGTCCGGCGGCACCACGGGGAAGTCGCGGCCAACCTTCTACACGGCATGGGATCGCATGGTCGGCGCAGTGTTCACCGCGCGCGCTCTGTACCAACTCGGGCTGCGACCAGGCGACGTGGTGCTCAACTCATGGGCCTACAGCACCCACAACGGTGCGATGTGCTTCGACGAGGCGTTGTACCAGTGGTTGAACTGCGTGGTGCTCACCACGAGCACCGGCAACGTCACCAGCACCGAGAAGCAGGTCGAACTCGCCATACAATACGGTGCGACTGCGATCCTCACGACGGGCGACTATCTCCTTCGTATCGCCGACGCCGCAAAGTCGATGGGCTACGACCCCGTTCGTGATCTCAAGATCCGTGCGCTGCCCAACATCGGCGACGCCGACGTGCTGTCGAGCACGTTCGGTGCCGACTACTACCGTAGCTACGGCTTCCACGAAGTGCAGTGGGTCGCGAGCGAGTGCGCCATGCACGATGGCTTGCACATCTACGAAGACGGGTTCATCGTGCAGATCGTCGATGTGGAGACAGGCGAACCGCTGCCCGACGGCCAACTCGGCTCGCTGTGTGTGACCGAGCTTTACAAGACCGGCACCGCGCAGTTCCGCTACAACATCCTCGATCTGTCGTACCTTTATCCGGTTGGCCAATGCGGTTGTGGCTCGTGGCTGCGCAAGATCGCGCCGTTCGCAGGCCGCGGCGACAACATGGTAAAGCTGCGCGGCGTGAACCTCTGGCCGGAGGGTGTCGGCGAAGTCGCGTGCAGCGTCGATGGCGCGACGCCTGACTACTTCGTCACGGCCACCCGGGTGAACAACCGCGACGAACTCAGCGTTGTCGTGGTGTCCGACCGTGCGCCATCGGAGTTTGCCGACATCCAGGCGGCGATAGAGCGGGTGCTCCAACAGCGCTTTGGCCTCAAGATCGCGGCCTCCGTCTCGCGACCCGGCGAGATCGATCACCTCACCGAGTTCGCCACGTCACCGAAGCCAAAGCGGTTCCGCGACGAGCGTGGCCGGTGAGCACACCATCGGCGACCACACCACCGACCACCTCGCCCCCGATCACCCCGCGGATCGTCGACTACATGTGCAGCTCGTTCCTGCCCGACCGTGCCGCCATTTGGGACGACGCATTGGCCGCGCAAGGCATCCCCCTGAAGATCCGTCGCAACCCCGACGACAGTTTCTGCGACGGCCCGACAATGGTCGCCCGCATGGACGAACTCGGTTACGACACCATCGTCGTGTCGACGAGCGATATGCATCACCACGGCACCGCGTTCGAGTACGACCCCGTGGCGAACCGCATCGACGAGATGGAAGCCTTGGCCACGCGCTACCCGGGTCGCTTTGCCGCGAACTGGGCCGTCAACCCGCAACTCGGCATGGCCGGCGTGCGTCGGGCGCGCGAAGTGTTGCAACATCCGTGGGTGGCCGCGCTGTGGATCCACACACACAGCTTCGATCGGCGCTTCGACCACGCCGACTACTACCC
>JAYUFA010000410.1:0-1566 GCA_043738925.1 Actinomycetota bacterium | reverse complement strand
TCGGGGTAGCGCGGCGCATCTGGGCGACACAGCCGATGCGTTGCGCCCAGCTGAGTAGGTCGTTCGCCGCGAAGCAGAGTTGCATCCAGACGTCGTTGTTGACGATGTCGTCGAACGGCAAGTTCGCGAGCCCGGTCGCTTTCGCGTCGCGGATCACGCTCTCGGCGCGTCCGCGTTGACGCTGGCGCAACTCGAGCGCAGCGACGTCGGCGCCGCGCTGGTTGGTGATGAACGCGGTGTGTCGGAGGCCTTCGACGGTGTCGAACAACGACAACTGCGCGCCGGGGTGTGGGCGTTCGCGGCGCACGATCAATCGTGTCGTCTCGGGCCACGCGTCGAGGTTCACGAACTCGGTGAGCTCCACGACTTCGGCGCCGTCGCGGCGGGTGCCGTTCGAGTTGACCGCCGGGTGCCAGCAACCGGTCGGCACACACATCACGCCCTCGCGGACGCGTTCATCGATCTGGTAGCCGAGCGAGAACTCGACGTTGCGACCAACGCATTCTTCGGCCAGCCAGTGCGACGCCCCAGCACTATCGGCCCGCACCAAGATCTGGTGCTGCGCCGCGTCGAGCGAACCGCCGGGGTCATGGCCGGCACGCCACGCGGCGGGGAGCTGAGCGATCGCGTCAGCGAGGACCATCACGTGATCGATCGCGGTGTTCGAGCCGGCGTTACCGGGGCGCAACAAGCCCGCGAGGACTTCGTCGGTCTCCGCGCACATCGCGAGCAACGGGTGATGGCCGTAGGTGCGCTTGTAGGTCGGAGCCGCGTCTTGCTTGTCGGCCTTGGTGAGGATGATCGTCGCGTCGAGATCGACGATCAGCTGATCACCGTTCGGTCCCGCGCCCGCGGCCCAAGCCCGCGCACGCGCCGCGGCACGGGCGGTCGCGATGCCGCGCAACTCAACCGGGCCGACATGGTTGATGGTGCGCCACACCGTTGCCTCCGACGCGACCGGCCCAAACATGTCTCGCTGGGCTCGCAACGCAGCCAGATCAGACAAACACGTCGCACCATCTGCGAGGGCCAACACGACCTGCGCGAGCGTGCGCCCGGCATCGTGTCGCCGCTGAGGAACCGCGGCCATCGCGGCCGTCAACCCCGACAGATCAGCGATCTCCGCGAGCCAACCCACACCCGCGTGCGACACCAACCCCACCCCGTCGCCGGTCACTGATCGCGGTCGAACAAGCCTGGTATCGTCACGCATCGAAAGCCCTCCGGAGCTGGACATTGACGGGTTGTGTAGGAACTCCCATCATCCCAGCTCGGAGGGCTTTTCGCGAGCCCCCTCACGACCCGCTATGAAAGATCCGGGTTAACGAACCACGGATCGAAGGTCGTGTTCGCCGGCGTGTCCGACGTCGAGACGCTCGAGTACGTGTCATACCTCGCCGGTGAGGAAGAAGTCGCGCAGCGCTCCGCCAACTCCGACGCGCATCTCGCCGGCGTCCGACGCAGCATCGGCGACTCCACCATCCACCGTCGCCTGCTCCCCGCCGAAGTACTCCGCCAAACCCGCCCCGGCCAAGCCCTGCTGCTGCACGGAACGCTGCCGCCCGC
>JAYUFA010000409.1:0-4236 GCA_043738925.1 Actinomycetota bacterium | reverse complement strand
CATCAGTCGCGTCCATGCATCTGCCGCGGCCTCGGCGTGATACGACGGGGATCCGTCGCGGAAAAAGCCGTGGTCAGCACCGGGATAGACGACGATGTCGGCACCGTGACGAGCGACGAGCGCGGCGAGATCTTCCGCGGGCACATAGGTGTCGAGCTCTCCCATCGAGATCGCGACCGGGCACGACGGCGCGGCGAGCTCGCTCATGTTGACGCCGTAGAACGGTGCAGCACAATCGACGATGCCGTTGGTCGCCGCAAGGTAGGACAAGCGACCGCCCATGCAGAATCCGGTGGCGCCGATTTTGGTGCAGCCGAACGAGCGCAATGTGGCCGCGCACTCGCGCATGTCGGCCATCACGGCGTCGTCGGCGAGGCGGAAAATATGGCGCTCGGACATCGCTCGATCGGGATCGCTCCCGCCGAAGTGATGAAAGACGTCGGGCGCCACCACGTTGTAGCCCTCGCCCGCAAGACGTTGCGCCACACGCAGGAGTTGCGGCGACATGCCGTTGCCCTCCATGAAGAGCAACACCCCCGCTGTCGACGGCGTACGAGGCCGGGCACAAAAATACGGTACTGCGATATCACCCATGGTCAGACCCTACTGCGGCCGCCGGGAGGCCCGCCCGAGCCACACCTCTAGAAGTGCCAGGAGACGCCCGACCAGTCGGGATCGCGCTTTTCGAGGAACGAATCGCGTCCTTCTTGCGCCTCGTCGGTGCCGTAGGCGAGGCGCGTGGCTTCGCCGGCGAAGAGCTGTTGGCCGACAAGACCATCGTCGACGAGATTGAACGCGAACTTCAGCATCCGTTGCGCCGTGGGGCTCTTGGCGTTGATCTTGCGGCCCCATTCCAACGCAACCGCTTCCAAGTCAGCGTGCGCTACCACGGCGTTGACCATACCCATACGGTGCGCGTCGTCTGCGGTGTACTCATCGCCGAGAAAGAAGATCTCTCGAGCGAACTTCTGCCCGACTTGGCGAGCCAGGTACGCGGAGCCAAAACCGCCGTCGAAGCTCGCGACATCGGCGTCGGTCTGTTTGAAGCGTGCGTGCTCACGGCTCGCAAGCGTGAGGTCGGCCACGACGTGCAGGCTGTGTCCACCGCCAGCCGCCCAACCGGGTACGACACAGACCACCACTTTCGGCATGAACCGGATGAGGCGTTGCACCTCGAGGATATGCAGGCGCCCGATACGCGCCGGGTCGATGGTGGCAGCGGTATCACCGTCGGCGTACCGATAACCGTCCTTGCCGCGGATGCGTTGATCGCCACCGGAGCAAAACGCCCAACCACCATCACGAGGCGATGGTCCGTTACCCGTGAGCAGAACGCAACCGACGTCGGGCGTCATACGCGCGTGGTCAAGCGCCTGGTACAGCTCGTCAACCGTCTTTGGTCTGAATGCGTTGCGCACCTCCGGGCGGTTGAACGCGATCCGCACGGTGCCATGGGCCAGGGCGCGGTGATAGGTCACATCGGTGAACGAGTCGAACCCGTCGATCGGCTTCCAAGCGTTCGGATCGAAAAGTTCGGAGATCACGGTGTGAAGCCTAGGTACCGACCACATCGAATCCTGGGCACACGGCGCCACAGAGGCGACTCAGCCGCATCGCCCACTTCGTACTGACGAGGGCCACCGGTGCAGTCTTCTGGCATGACCGAAGAGCCGACAGAGCCGCGTCCAGACCTTGGCGTGGGCGCCGCACGGGACGCTCCGCTGGGCCGGCGGATCTTCGCCAAGCTCGTGGACCTTGTCGCGATCGCGGTCGTCGCGGTGCCGGTACTGACGATCACGGCGCGCGATGACCACACCGGCGGTGTGCGATTTCCGCTCGTGGTGCTGATCGCGTACGCCACTTTGCCGGCGCTCTACGAAGCGCATCAACTCGTACGTTTCGGCGCAACGCCGGGCAAGCGACTGAGCGGGCTCGTCGTGACGACCGCCAAAGGCCCCTCGCTCACACCCTTGGCTGCGCACATTCGATCGGTCACCGCGTGGACCATTCCTGCGACTGCCGCGATGGTGCTCGCACGGCCGATAGTGCTCGGCGTGCTCGTTGTGACATTCGTTCCTGCGACGATTCCGCGGTGGCATCGTGACCTTCCGGACCTGCTCGCCCGTACGCGTGTGCGATTCGTCGGCGACATCACCGATGAGGCGCCCCTGCGAGAGGTCAGGTGAGCGTCGCTTCGACGCGCGTAAGCTGCTGACTCATGCAGCATGCCAAGTTGTTGGTCAAGGGTGGGGTGGTCGTCGACGGTACCGGTTCGCCCGGCTACCGGGCCGACCTTCGGGTTCGTGAAGGGCGAATCGCCGAGATCGGCCTGGACCTCGAGCCCGACGATGTTGGCGAGGAGATCATCGACGCGTCCGGCGCGGTCGTTACGCCGGGTTTCATCGATAGCCATTCGCACCTCGATCCACACATGTGGTGGGACAACACCTGTGATCCCAACCTGCAGCACGGAGTGACCACTGCGCTTATCGGCAACTGCTCCCTTTCGTTGTTCCCGGTCAAGCCCGAGACGGCCGCCGGCGTGGCCGCGGTGTTCGCCTACATCGAAGATGTGCCACTGCACGCGTTCGAGGCACATGTGCCGTTTGCTTGGCGGAACTACGACGAATATCGCGACGCGGTACACGCGAACGGCGTGTCGATGAACTTCGCCGCGCTGATGGGCCACACCCCGCTGCGGTTGTACGTGATGGATGAAGACGCGTGGACTCGCACGGCCACCGATGACGAGATTGCGCAGATGGTGGCGGTATTCGATCAGGCGATGCACGACGGCGCGTGGGGCCTGTCGACATCGTTCTTCGACGAGGACCTATTGGGTCGGCCCGTACCCTCGCGCCTCGCCGACGACCGCGAGTTCGCGGCGCTCCTCGACGTGATCGAGAAACACGGCCGAGGCTTCGTCGAGTTCGTTCCCGACCTCACCGGTGCCGATCCGCAAGCGGGCATGGATCGTCTGGCCGAGCTCTGCGGGCCGCGAGGCATCGCGATGACGTGGACTGGCTTCACCTTCACCGATCTGAACCCGGCACGCACGCAATACTGGATCGACCTGGCACGCAGCTATCACGACCGAGGTATCAAGGTGTGGCCGCAACTGTCGCCCCGCACCGTCGACTTTCGCATCAACTGGGACAGTTCCATGATGTTCATGGCCTTCCCCCGCGGTTGGCATCAGGTCATTCGCGCCTCGGGCCACGACGCGAAAGCCGCATTGCTGGCCGATCCGCAATGGCGTGCCACGGCTCGGGCCGAATGGGATACGGTCGAAAAGTCGATGTTCCCTCACCTCCGCACGGAGCGTGTCCGGTTCGTCGAACTCGCGAATCTCGATGACGCCAAATGGCTGGGTCAAAGCCTTGCCGACCTCGTTGCCGCGCGCGAGGGCCATCCTTCGGACGTTTTCGCTGACTTCGTGCTCGCCAATGACTGCGCGCCTGGCGTGGTCGCGGTCGGCATCTCGAACGCCGATGTTGATGGCGTCGCTCGCACGTTCGCGGACCCGGTGGTCATCGTGAGCTCGTCGGATTCCGGAGCGCACGTGCAAATGTTGTGCGCGTCCGGAGACGCCACCTTGTACCTCACGCGCCACGTGCGCGAGCGCGGCGACTTCACGCTCGAACATGCGGTGTGGCAGCTGACTGGCCGCCAGGCGGAAATCTTCGGCATCAACGATCGCGGCGTGATCGAGGTCGGCAAAGCTGCCGATCTCGCGGTGTTCGCGCTCGACGAATTGCACTGGGATGACGACGAGTTCGTCGCCGATCTACCCGGTGGTGCGTTGCGTATGCGGCGACCCGAGGGTGGCTTTCGGGCCACCGTCGTCAACGGCGAGATAGCGCAGCTGGCCGGCGTCGTCACTGCGGCGCGTCCTGGGCGCATGCTCGACGTGCACTGCTGAGCCACGTTGGGCTCATCGAACATGGACTTGGAGAACATCATGGATGCAAACGTGCTCGGCCTCGAGGGAAAGAACGCTCTCGTCGTCGGCGGCGGGTTCGGCATGGGACGTGAGACGGCCTTGTTGTTGGCACGCGTCGGCGCCAACGTGGTCGTCGCGGACCTCGACTTGGACCGCGCAAAGGCAGTGCAGGTCGAGGTCGAGGCGTTTGGGGTCACGTCATCTGCGGTGGCCGGCGATGTCACGCAACCCGACGATGCGCGCCGTGTCGTTGCCGAGGCCATCGCGATCTTCGGCCGCCTCGAGTTGGTGTG
>JAYUFA010000408.1:0-1575 GCA_043738925.1 Actinomycetota bacterium | reverse complement strand
CGATGATCGCGGCATCGGTCATGCGGGCCTCCGGATTCCGAGACGTCTCCGACCTCATCGGCGGATACGGGGCGTGGGAAGCGGCGGGCATGCCGACTTCGGCGAACTCCTCCGCCGTCGGGCTGTGATGCGATGACGCGCTACGCGTTCCTCATCGACCAGGACACCTGCATCGGCTGCCATGCTTGCACCGTGGCGTGCAAGGCCGAGCACGACGTGCCACTCGGCGTGAACCGCACATGGGTCAAGTACATCGAGCGCGGTGCGTTCCCGGACACTCGTCGCTTCTTCTCGGTGAACCGGTGCAACCACTGCGATGACGCGCCCTGTGTGTCGATCTGTCCGACGACAGCGCTGTTCCGACGCGACGACGGCATCGTCGACTTCGACGACTCCTCCTGCATCGGTTGCAAGTCGTGCATGAACGCGTGCCCCTACGACGCGTTGTTCGTCAACCCGGAGACCCAGACCGTCCACAAGTGCAACTTCTGCACGCAACGGGTCGAGGTCGGCCTCGAGCCATCGTGCGTCGTCGTCTGCCCGACGCAGTCGATCATCGCCGGCGACATCGAGGACCCGACGTCGAAGATCTCGATCATGCTCGGCAGGCACGAGACCTCTGTGAAAGCGCCGGAGCAGGGCACCAAACCGCACGTGTTCTACAAAGGCGTCGATCAGGCGGCGATCGATCCGCTTCGCACCAAGATCGCCGCTGACGGGATGATCTGGGCCGAGACCACCGAAGACCACCCGACCATCAGGGTCGACGCGCCCGGCCGAGGCAAGCAGATCGTCGCCCGCACGGCCTACACCACCGCCCATCCGATGGCCTGGAAGGGCAAGGTCTCCGCTTACCTCGTGACGAAGGCGATCTCCGCAGGTGCCTTGTTCGTCGGAGGCCTCGCCGCGCTCACGGGCCATGCCGACGAGAGAGGGTTCGTCGGTCTTGCGCTGCCGATCATGGCGTTGGTCTTCGCCGCGGCGACCGGCGCGTTGCTCGTCGCGGACCTGAAGCAACCGAAGCGGTTCTTCTACATCTTCACCCGACCGCAGTGGGGTTCCTGGCTCGTGCGTGGCGCGTTCATCCTCCTCGGCTACGGCCTCCTCGCTGTGCTGTGGTTGCTCGCCGGCATGCTCGACTCACCAGGGATGATCAAGGTGCTGGCGATTCCTGCGGTGCTGCTCGGGTCTGGCACGGCGGGTTACACGGCGTTCCTGTTCGGCCAGTGCGAAGGCCGGGACTTCTGGCAGACACCGTTGCTGCTACCGACCCTGCTCGCGCAAGCCGGAGCTGGTGGCGCCGCCGTCGGCCTGCTGGTTGCACCCCTGTTCGACCTGCCCGACAGCTTGATCAGGACCATGACGTGGCTCCTGCTCGGCAGCCTGTGCGCGTTGGCGTTCCTGATCTGGACCGAGCTGTCGAGCAAGGGCACGATGCACGTCGAGCTCGCGCAACGGGCGATGACGCACGGCGACTACAAGGGCCGCTTCCGGCTCTCGGTGCTCATCGGTCTGGTCGGAGCGGGAGTGCTGGCAGTCACTGCGCTGGCGACCGACTCGATGCCCGTCGCCGTC
>JAYUFA010000407.1:0-1576 GCA_043738925.1 Actinomycetota bacterium | reverse complement strand
GAGGATGTCCCATTGTCTGTTGAAGTCCGGTGGTGATCCCGGGGTGTTTCAGGTTGTGATGTGAGTGTACTTGGGGGGTGTGACAATCTCGGCTGCGTCGGGGTTTTCGTTGTCGAGAAGCTCGTCAAATGTGAGCGGCTCTTCGCAGCATGGGCATGTGCCTCCGTAGCCGATTCGGGTCATGAAGGCACCGCAGTCTTGGCAGCGTTGGGTGCCGAGGAGCCGGGTTTCGCAGTTCGGGCATTGGTAGATGGTGTGGGGCCGGCGTGGCGTCTTGGCGGGGATGGTCGGGGCGGTCACGGTGGGGGTGTGGCGGTTGCGGTAGGCGCCTTGGCGGCAGGCGTCGGAGCACCATTGGCGGGCACGGCCGGCGGGGAGCGGCCCGCGGCAGGCCGCACATTCCCGTTCCGTTACGTTTACGTTACGCGACGAGGGCATGGTCAGCCTCGTGAATCGTGGGTTCGCCGGTCGTCTTGTTGATATGTGCACGTATTTTGGTGGTGAAGGCGCGAAGTTCGGCGCAGCCTTTGATCCGGCGGAACGATCGTTCGGCTTCGAGCATCCCGGCTGCTGCCCAGCGTTTGCGCATGGCACCGTCTTGCCAGTTCTTCACGTGGCCGGTCGTGGTGCGAGCGATGGAGATCATCGACTCGATTGCGTTCGTGGTCGACAGCGACCGACGTAGCGTCTGGCTGGCGCCCAGCGCGGTGACGGTGAACATCTCCTCGAGGCCCTCTCGCAGCGACCCGGCGGCGTCGGGGTAGGCGAGCTCGATCTCTTTCGCGAGGAGGTTCGCCTTGCGTAGCCCGGTGGCGGCGTCGGCCTCGGCGAAGATCTTCGCGAGGCGCCGATCCATGGTCTTGCGTTGCTCTTTCGGTAGGTGGTCGGTCACGTTTCGACGCTTGTGCAAAGTGCAACGTTGCACGACAGCGTGGGTTCCGAACACCGAGTTGACGGCCTTGCGGAGCGCTTTGGACCCATCAAGCACGACCAGCAGCCCGGCCTCGAAGCGCAGTCCCCTATCGACCAGATCCGCCAGGACCTTCTTGACGACGGTCGCGTTCTCGGTGTCGCCATGCGCCAGACCGACGGGGATCTTGGTGCCGTCCGTCGTGATGGCCATGGCGACAACGAGGACTTCGTCGGCGAAGTGGACACCGTCGATCATCAACACGGCCACATCCAACTCGGTGAGGTCACGCGAGAGAAGCTCGGCCATCGCCGTTTCGGTCGCCGCGATGAACCGGCGTGAGACCGCCGACTTCGACACCGACCGGGCCTTCAGGGTCTCGCCGACGGGTTCGCCGATCAGGGCGTGGCGGCGGGTCGCGACGCCGGCCAGCATCCGCTCGACGATGATCTGCTGGAGGAGATCATCGGCAGCGAACACGTCCCACGTAGCCGAGCCGATCTCCCCGCCACCGGCCACGTAGCGGCCGCGGGGCCGTTCCACGCTGATCTTGCGGCCGCCGAGCACGACCTGACCGGTCGTAGTCCCATGCCAATTCCCGGCACGGTCCGGGTTCTTCGCGTGTTTCGGGCCGATCTTCGACGTGAGTTCCTCGTCGAGGAGGGC
>JAYUFA010000406.1:0-1578 GCA_043738925.1 Actinomycetota bacterium | reverse complement strand
CGATCTGCGCCGGTTCGCAGTAGCGCTTCAACTCGATCTCGTCGGCACCGTCGTCGAGTAGCTCGCGCACAAGAGCGGCGAGCACCTCGATGTCTGCTCCGGGTCGCACGGCCACGTGCTCATCGGCGAGCGCGGCACTCTCGGTGCGGCGCGGGTCGAGCACCCAGATACGACCACCGAGGTTGCGGAAGTCGCGGTAGTGACTGATCGGGTCGGGCAACGTGGTGCCGTAGCCGTGCGAGATCACCGGGTTCGTGCCGATGAGCAAGAGCAGGCCCGGTTCGTACGGATTCCAAACGGGGTTGAGGCCGGCGTTGCCCGCGACGAGATCGGCGGCCACGATGATCGGCGCATTGTCGACCGTGGACGCAGAGTAGAACGCGCTGCTACCGAGCGACGGCAGCCACGTTCCCGCCGCGATCTGCCCACCCGAGTCATAGGCCAAACCCGTACCGAGATAGAGCGCGATTGCGTCAGGGCCCGCGTCCGCCATGACGGTGCCGAGGATCGCGGCGAGATCGTCGAGCGCGACATCCCACGTGACATCGACACCGCGCAGGCGCGGTCGGTCGAGGCGGGCCGATGAATGGTGCCAAGCCGGGATCCCCCGACCTTTCGAACAGGTGTAGCCACGCGACACCGGGTGCGCCGCGTCGCCGCGCACGCGGAGCACGCGCTCATCTTCGACGGTCACCGTGATACCGCACGCTGCTGCGCAGATGCGACAAAAGGTCAGTTGGTCCCCCACCACCGCGACCCTAGTCGGGACACGACGAGCGGCTGTCGGCGCGTCCTCTACACGGTGACCATCATGTGGTCGCCAAACGCAGGGCTGGTCGCGCCGGCCGGGACCTCATCGAGACCATCGTGCACGAGTTCGACGCGGGGGCCGACCTTGGCGGCAAGCGGCGCGAGCGCGTCCATATCGAAGCCGTACAGCTTCGCTGCGGTGCCACCCAGCATCGCTTGAACCTCTTCGCGGGCGATACCCGCGAACGTCTTGCGTATGGCCTCCTCGGAGAACGGTGCCGTGCCTTCCATGTGCGGGTAGTCGCTGCCCCACATGATGCGATCAGCACCGACGCGCTCGCGCGCCACGCAGTCGTCACGATGCAAGAAACTCGCACCCGAGTAGCAGTTCTGCGACCAATACTCGCTCGGCATCCGCTGCAACAGGAACGGTTGCACGAATCGCAACTCACCCACATTGCCGTTCGCCAGTTGCGCGTAGAACTTGTCCATCGAGTCGAGCGCCGGCCGGATCCAAGCGACGCCGGCCTCGGCCACAACGAGCCGCAGTGCTGGGAAGCGATCGAACACACCCGACAAGATGAACGACCACACCGGACGATGAGAGAACCACGCTGTCTCCATGAGCCATATCGACAGTGACGCGGGGTGCATGCCGTAGTCGGGTGAGCTGCCGCCCCCGTGCGTGCTCACCACGACGCCGCGTTCTTCGCACGCTCGCCACACCGGATCGTAGGTGGGCGCGTGCAACGGATCGATCGGCGCGCCCGGCGGCACACCGGGCAACAACACGCCGCCACGCAAGTTGTTGTCGGCGATCCAATGCAC
>JAYUFA010000405.1:0-1579 GCA_043738925.1 Actinomycetota bacterium | reverse complement strand
CGCGAAGGCGGTGGCCACGCTCGACCGTCTCAGTGGTGGGCGCGTGATTCTCGGCGCTGGTGTCGGCTACATGGCTGGCGAGTACGCCGCACTCGGCGTGCCGTTCGAGGAACGGAACGAGCGCTTCGACGAATCGCTGAGTGTGCTGCGCGCCGCGTGGACCGGTCGCACGGTCAGCGTGTCGAGCCCGCGTTTCGAGGCCGCCGCAAACACCGCACTGCCGCGACCGGTGCAGGATCCCCTGCCGATCTGGTTGGGCGGCAACGCCAAGATCACGCTGCGTCGCGTGGCCGCGCACGCCCAAGGTTGGATGCCGCTGATTAACCCGCGTTCGCTCGGCGACCGGCGCCGAACGCGCCACCTCGAGAACCTCGACGACCTCGCGCGTTACCGCACCGAGCTCGCCGACGAATGTGCGCGCATCGGCCGAACCGACCCGGTGGACATCGCCTATCTCACCCTGGCCGGCGGCTCAGCCACCGCGGCCGATTTCAACGCCGAGCAACACCGCGCAGGCCTCGGCGAAAATGCCTCCGCAGGCGTCAACTGGAACATTGTCAACATCGGTGGCGATGACACGCAACAGACGCTCGATGCGATCGCGCGGTACGGGGAAACGGTCATCCGCGGGTCGTGATAGGAATGCCCGCATGAAGTTCTCTTTGGGCATTCCCCTCATGCATCACGCTGAGGATCATGCGTTCCTCGACGGCGAGGATGTCACCGAGCTCGCTCAGGCTGCCGAGCGCGCCGGGTTCGACTCGTTCTACGTGACCGAGCATCCGATTCCCGGCAACAAATGGTTGTCGTTCGGGGGGCATCACGCACCTGATCCGTTTGTCACGCTGTCGTGGGTGGCCGCGTCCACGACCACGTTGCGCATCCTCACGAACCTCACGGTGCTGCCGTACCGCAACCCGTTCCTGCTCGCGAAGACCGTCGCGACGTTGGATCGCTTGTCGAATGGTCGCATGATTCTCGGCGTGGGAACCGGTTATCTCAAGCCCGAGTACTTCGCGATGGGCGTCGACTTCGAGGAGCGCAACGATCTGTTCGACGAGTCGATCGATGTGATGCGCCTCGCGTGGACAGGCGATGCCGTCAATTACGAGGGTCGCCATTTCAACGCGCGTGAAGTCTCCGCGCTCCCGCGGCCCGCGCAATCAACGGTGCCCATATGGATCGGTGGCAACTCGAAGCTCACTCGTCGTCGTGTCGCCGAGAAGGCGCAAGGCTGGATGCCGATGCCGAACCCGGCCGCGAATGCGAAATCCACACGATCGCCCGTGGTTGAGTCGCTCGATGATCTCGCGGCGCTCATGCCTTACTTGCATGAGCACGCCGCTTCGGTTGGGCGCACCGATCCGCTCGACATCATGTTCATGTGCTTCGACGGTGGCGCGCCCGAGGACGCCGCGTTCAATGCCGCCCAGCACGTCGAGGCACTGCACGAGCAAGCGGCGATCGGTATCAACTTCTCGGCGCTCAACGGCGCGGAAGGCACTAAGCAGCAAGCGCTTGAAGCCGTGGCCCGCTACGGCGACGAGGTCATCGCGAAGTTTCGAGGCTGATCAGGCAA
>JAYUFA010000404.1:0-11272 GCA_043738925.1 Actinomycetota bacterium | reverse complement strand
CGTCCCAGCCGCCTTGGTGCGCGAAGACCATCGGCGCCATCGTAGGAGTGGCCGGGGAACAATGTGCCGCAGCGCGGGCGTTACCCCAGTGTCGAACCCAAACCTGCCCGAACTCACCTGTCCGATCTAGTCGCTTCCGGAGACCGCAACGTGCTCGATCACGCCGAACCCGCCACCGTGAGTGCCATGGTCGCCAAGGTGCAAGAGGTCATTGAGGTCATCCGTCCCGTGATCCAGGCCGACAAAGGCGACATCCTGCTCATCGATGTCGACGAAGTGAGCGGCGTGGTCTCGGTCGAACTCATCGGCGCATGCGCCTCGTGCCCGGCCTCGACGCAGACGTTGAAGGCTGGCGTCGAGCGCATCATGCGTGACCGCGTTCCCGGTGTCACCGAGGTCATCAACGTGGCCGATCTTCAATACGAAGGCACGCCCCTGTCCCTTTAGGTCATCGCGTGCCGGTAACGTCGCCGCCGTGACTACCGACTATGTGACCTGTCACTGGCACCCCGATCGCCGAGCCGGGGTCATCTGCCAGCGTTGCGACCTCCCGATCTGCCCGAGCTGCATGCACCAGGCGTCGGTCGGGTTCCACTGCCCCAATTGCACCAAAGAGGGCAAGCAGAAAGTGTTGTCGGGCGCGGCCGCGTTCGGTGGTGCCTTCCAACCGACGTTGACTTATGCGTTGATGGGCCTCAACATCGCGATCTACCTGATCGGCGCCGCCCGAGGCCCGAACCAGATGTTGACCGACTTCAGTGCCATAGGGCGAGCCGTCCTGATCGATGGCCAGACGGGTACGTTCGTCGATACGAGCCACCAGTACTACCGGCTCGTGACGTCTGGATTTCTGCACTGGAACATCATCCACATCGCGTTGAAC
The DNA here is from genome assembly GCA_043738925.1 of Actinomycetota bacterium. Taxonomy (GTDB): domain Bacteria; phylum Actinomycetota; class Acidimicrobiia; order Acidimicrobiales; family WLNW01; genus WLNW01. The sequence goes on along the minus strand of JAYUFA010000404.1, from coordinate 10,389 downwards.
ATGTGGGCGCTCTACAACCTCGGCCCCGCGGTCGAGCGTTCGCTCGGGCGATTGCGCTTCGGCCTCGTGTACGCGGTCGCGCTCGTGGCGGGGGGTGCCGGCGCCGTGATCGCGTCGCCGCACAACCTGTCCGCGGGGGCCTCGGGTGCCCTCTACGGCTTGTTCGGCGCCCTCGTTGTCATTTACCGCCGCAACGGCATCAATGTGATGCGGAGTGGGCTCGGCATATCGATCCTCATCAACTTGGTGATCACCATCACGATCCCGGGAATTTCGATCGGTGGTCACGCCGGGGGTTTCGTCGGCGGGCTCGCGGCGACGTGGATAGCAGTGTACGGCTCACGCGTGTTCAAGTCCCGACCACTCGCGCTTGCGGCCATGGTGGCGCTCTTGCCACTCTTCTTCGTCATCGGAGTGGTCGCCATGGGCGCGGCGACGAAGGTCAATATTCGAGTGGGGTGATCGGTATTCGGGATTGGACGGTTCGTTTGAGGTCGCGAAGGTTGCGGCGCCAGATGGCCGCAAGCAACAGGGCACCGACTCGGCCGCCGTACTTGCCGCCCATCCACCAGGGAAAGGTGAGGGTTTCGTCCCACAGAAACTCGGTGCGTCGCGCTCCGGCTTCGCGCAGCGTGAACTCACCCGAGCCGGTGACCAGGCCAACATGGCGTACGCCCATGCGGCGACCGGGCTCCCACGCGGTGATCTCCATGCGATCGACGAGCTTGATCGGCCCGACCTTCGTGTCGCAGTCGAACGTGGTGCCGATGCCTTGGTGTTGGGTCGAGGTGTAGCGGATCGCGACGGCGTCGTGCATCCATGACACATGGGTCGAGATGTCTTCGACCGCGGCCCATACCTCCGCGGGTGTCGCTTCGATGACTACCGCTGCTCGCACACGCGCCATACGGCAGGGTAGGCGTCCGAGGCGCTGCGATAGCGTCTTTGCCATGCAACAGATCGAGTTCTACTGGGATCCGATGTGCCCGTTCGCCTGGGTCACGTCGCGTTGGATCGTGCAGGTCGCCCAGAAGCTCGACATGCACGTCGAGTGGCCGTTCATCTCGCTGCGGTTCCTGAACGAGACGAAGGACTACGAAAGCGCCTTCCCGAAGGGCTACATCGAGCTGCACATGAAGGGGTTGCGCATGTTGCGCGTCGCGGCGTCGGTGCGGGCCGTCGAAGGGCCCGACGCGATGGGCCCGCTGTACACCGCGTTTGGCGAGTCGATCTGGAATCGGTCGCCGGTGCGGGGCCAAGATGCGATGGCCGCCATCGGTGAACCCGAGCACGTGCGCGCGGTGCTCGCCGGCCTCGGTATCGATCTGCGGCACGCGCACGCGGCAGATCAAGAAGCGTTCGACGAGGAGCTACGCGCGTCGACAACGTTTGCGATGACGCTCGCCGGTGATGATGTGGGTACGCCGATCGTGGCCGTCGATCCGCCTGACGGGCCGGCCTTCTTCGGGCCGGTGATCTCGCGTGTGCCCGACGCCGCCGAGGCGATCGAGCTGTGGGATGCCGTGATGACCCTCGCCAAGTGGCCCGGGTTCGCCGAGATCAAGAGGACGTTGCGCGAGATGCCGCAGCTGCCGTTGTTGACGCGCCCCAGCTGAGCACGCGCCGCCGCCGACCGCGCCACTGTCACACCCCACGGAGACAATGACGTCATGGAAACCTCATCATGTTGTGCGCTGTGCGCGGCCGACGTGTTTCACTGCCACGAGGTCAGCGTCCGTCACCTCCTTGGCGAGTCCGCGTGTGGTGATCCGTGGTGCACGCTGCCGCACCACCTCCACGAATGGCGCGAGGAGTGCGGCGCTTCGGGCGCGCCAGCATGCGCATGCATTGCGGTGCAGGCGATGGTGTCGCTCGTGCGTCAGCCTGCCGGCCGGCGATACACCGATACGTGTTTGCCGCTGGCGTCGTGAAACGCGGTGCCGATCCAATCCTCGTGGCGTTCAACGAATCGCAGTCCCGCGGCGTTGGCCATTGCGTCGATCTGCGTCGGGGTCGCGTAGCGCACCATCCAGGGGCGTAGTCGAATGCCGCGCTCGGTGATCTCGATGTGCTGGCCGCTGATTGTCTGGTTCGTCGCGTCGCGGCGAACGGCGGTGAGCACCACGCGGTCGAGTTCCACCGTTCGGGTCGACACGCCGCTGCCGTCGCGTTCGTCGTCCATCGCCGGCACGAAGGCTTCCAGCACGAACCAGCCGCCAGGCGCGAGCACGTCGTGCACATGGTGCAGGCACGCCTGTTGGGCGTCTGCGCTCGTGAGGTTGAAGAACGTGTTGAACGCCACGAACGCCACCGCGAATGGACCTTGCACCACCATTTCGGCCATATCGCCGTGCACCAAGTTGAGCTGTTCCGCTCCGTCCTTCACGCGTAGCTGGTCGAGCATGTCCGCGGAGGCATCCACACCGGTCACCTGCAAACCTCGCGCTGCCAGCGGTAGGGCAAGGCGGCCGGTACCCACCCCAAGCTCGAGCACGCGGCCGCCACCGCGTCGTGCCGCGAGCACCGCGAGTCGGTGCACCGTGGTGTCGACGTCGCTCACATCGTGGTACCACTCGTCGTACACGTCGGCGAAGCTGCGGCCGTACTGCGCGCTGTCGTACCCGTCCATGGCCCCGAGTCTGGCTGCTCGTGACTTGCGCGTCCCAGGCAGACGTCGGTCTGCGGATCGGCCGGCCTTTCGGTGCGGTCGGTACCGCAGCCGATTTGAGGGCCGTAGCCTTGATCGCGTGACCGCCTACCTCGATCATGCGGCAACCACGCCGATGCGCCCCGAGGCGCTCGAGATGTTCGTCGCGACCCAACGCGAGCACTATGGCAACCCGTCCGGGGCGCATGTGCTCGCGCGTGCGGCTCGGCGTGTGCTCGAGGACGCGCGCGACACGATGGCCGATGTGCTCGGTTGTCTTCCTCGCGAGGTCATCTTCACCGCGGGTGGCACCGAGGCCGACAACCTTGCCATACGCGGCGTGCACGAAGCCCGTGCTGGTGTTGCCGTCACGGTGGCCCACGAGCACCACGCGGTGCTGCATCCGGTCGAGTATCTCGGTGGCCGCGTGGTTGGCGTTACCACGCGAGGTGAGGTCGACCTCGATGCGCTTCGTATCGCGCTCGATCCCTCGGTCACCCTCGTGTCGGTGATGCTCGCGAACAACGAGAGCGGCGTCGTCCAGCCGCTGGCCGAGGCAGCGACGCTCGTGCGCGAGCACGCGCCCAACGCGGTACTGCACACCGATGCGGTGCAAGCCTTCTCTTGGCTCGATGTCGCAAGCGCGGCCCGTCACGCCCAGCTGATCTCGGTGTCGGCCCACAAGTTTGGCGGCCCGAAGGGCGTCGGTGTGCTCGTCGTCCGCGGCGGCGTGAAACTGGCGCCGATGATGCTCGGCGGTGGTCAGGAGCGTGAGTTGCGCAGCGGTACGCAGAACGTTGCCGGTATCGCCGCGATGGCCGTTGCGGCGCGCCTCACCGCCGACGAGCGTCCCGCAACGGTGAAACGTGTCGGGGCATTGCGCGATCGTCTGGCCGACGGGCTGCGGGCGGCGATGCCCGGCACCTACGAGTCGGGGGTGGGCATGGGCGACGAACCAGCTGATCGTTCGCACAAGATCGCGGGTTCGTGCCATTTGTGCTTCGCCGATGTCGAGAGCGAGGCGCTGCTGTTCCTGCTCGAACGAGCAGGGGTCTACGCGTCGGCGGCATCGTCGTGCGCGAGCGGCGCCCAAGACCCCTCGCACGTGCTGGCGGCGATGGGCGTGCCACGCGCCTTGGCCGAGGGTTCGTTGCGGTTGTCTCTCGGGTGGACATCCACCGATGCCGATGTCGATCTGGCGCTCGAAGCCGTGCCCGCCGCGATTGCTCAGGTGCGGCGTTTCGCCGTGCGCACGTGACAGCGGCATCGTTGCCCGAGGTGCTCGTGGCCATGTCCGGCGGGGTTGACTCGTCGGTCGCGGCGGCGATGCTGCTCGAGCGCGGCCATCGTGTTGTCGGCGTCACCATGAAGCTGTGGGGCGGCGAGAGCGATACCGGTTGCTGCTCGGTGTCCGATGTCGACGACGCGCGTCGTGTCGCGCAGCAGCTCGGTATCGACCATCACGTGTTCAACTTCGCGGACGACTTCGAGCGCCACGTCGTGGCCCCGTACGTTGCGGCGCATGCGCAAGGCAACACGCCGAACCCGTGCATCGAATGCAATCGGCATCTCAAGTTCGATCGCTTGTTGCAGCGCGCGTCGATGCTCGGCATCGAGCTCGTCGCCACAGGTCATCACGCGCGCATCGTGGCAAACATCGACGGCACGCGATCGGTCGCACGCGGAGCCGACGCCGCCAAGGATCAGAGCTACGTATTACACATGCTCGGGCAGGCGCAACTGGCGCGTCTGCTGTTCCCTCTCGGCGAGAGCACCAAGGACCAGGTCCGCTCGTTGGCTCGTGCGCGCGGGCTGCGCACGGCAACCAAGCCCGATAGCCAGGACGTGTGCTTCATCACGTCCACCGGTGGGCGTCGCGTGTTCCTCAGCGATCGGTTGCCGCTCACGGCGGGCACGGTCGTCGATGCCGAAGGCGCGGTCGTCGGTGCCGTTGCGTCGATCGAGCTGGTTACCATCGGCCAACGCAAGGGGCTCGGTTTGGCCGGCGGCACGGGCGAGCCACGCTTTGCGGTCGATGTCGACATAACCACTGCCACCGTCACGATCGGTGACCGACACGATCTCGATCGTCAGGCGGTCGAACTGGCTGACCTCACGTGGAGCGTGACTCCCGTGTCGGGTGCGGTGCGGGCCCAGGTGTCGGCGCACGGTCAGGCTCGGCCGGCAACGATCGATGTGGCCACCGGCACCCTCAACTGGAGCGAACCGCAGCGACGGGTCGCGCCCGGTCAAGCAGTGGTGTTGTACGACGCCGCGACCGGTCAAACGGTGCTCGGCGGCGCAACGGCGCGCCGCGGAGCTTGATCGGGGTTCAGGCCTTCTCGACGGGTAGACGGCGAGCCTCGGCTGCTGCGAGCACGTGGCCGGGGCGGCTCGCCATGAACAGGAACTGGGTGATGCCGACGAGCTCGACGGCGTCGTTGTTCGCGCTGCTGGGCACCATCTCCACGGGAACGGCGAAGTCGACCTGAAGTGCGAGGCCGGCCGCGCCCGCGGTGAGATCTCGGGCTGCGGTGCCTTGCAGCGCCGGGCCGAGCGACACGATGTCGCCGCGGGCAAACAGCACGGGCTCGCGCAGCGCAAGGTGATCGTGCAGCACGAAACCCGCGGGTACAAACACCACCCAGCGGCGTGTGAGCTGATGCAGCGCACGCACGGCGATCACGGCCACAGGACCACCGACTGCGGTCACGATGACGCCGACGATCCACACGTGCGCGAGCAAGAGCAATGGTCCGGCGCACGTGCCCGCAACACAACAAGCCCAGGCGAGCGGGATCGGGCCGGCGAGCATGGCGGCGGGTGGCCGTAACGGCATGCGGTGCTCGTCGCCATAGGACGAGCCGTTCACGAAGTCCTCACCCACGGTTGCCAACAGCACGACGAACGCCACAGCCAACGCCACGACGATTCCCGCGACCGAGGTGAGCGACACACCGGCGACCGCCGTGATCCAAAGAGCCACCGGCACGGCGGCGGGCATGGCAATGCGCACGAATGTGAGGGTCTCGACGCGCGGTACCAATGACGCGACGAGCGTGATCGCCCAGAGGGCCCAGAACGCGATGGTGCCGCCAACGCGTAGCGATGCCACTCGGTGGGCCAGCGCGTCATCGAGGACCGAACCGATCGTGAACGGGACCAGGATCCACAGCACGCGCAAGGGCCACAGCCGAAGGACGTTCATGTGTGCGCAGGCTCGCACACCCATCGGAGGCTGTCACACCCGGCGGGTACCATCGTCGCTGTGGCGACCCCGTCAACCTCTCAACCCGCCGACTCCACACGCGACTCCATCGTCGACCCCGTGAACGACTTCGGTGTCGACGCCGCGGCCGATCCGGCGACGCGCCTCGCCGATCTTCGCCATCGCATCAATCAAGCCAACGTCGACTACTACGAGCATGACGCGCCCACCGTGCCCGACTCCGCGTACGACGCGTGGATGCGTGAGGCGCAAGCGATCGAAACGGCCTATCCCGACCTCGACGACGACGATTCGCCCACCAAGCGAGTGTCGGGAGTGGCCACTGCCACCTTCGCGCCGGTGGCCCACACCGTGCCGATGATGTCACTCGACAACGCGTTCGATGCGGGCGAGCTCGACGCGTGGGCCGAACGCGCCGTGCGTGGCCTGGGTACCGAAACGCTGCCGGCGTTGGTGTGCGAGCTCAAGTTCGACGGCCTGGCGATGTCGATCCGCTACGAACGGGGGCGTCTCGTACGAGCTGCCACGCGCGGCAACGGGCACGTTGGTGAGGATGTCACTGCCAACGTACGCACGATCGCCGGCGTGCCCCACAAGCTCTCGGGTGATCCGCCTGCGGTGCTCGAGGTGCGGGGAGAGGTGTACATGCCGCTCGCCGCATTCGAGAAGTTGAACGCCGCCCAGGAGGCAGCAGGCAAGCCGCGCTATGCGAATCCACGCAACACGGCGGCCGGCTCGTTGCGCCAGAAAGACCCCACGATCACGGCCTCGCGTCAGCTGGCGTTCTTCGCCTACGGCCTGGGCGAGGTCGTCGCGGGGCCTGAGTTTGCGTCGCACTCCGGGGCGTTGGAGCAGCTTCGTGTGTACGGCCTGCCCGTCAACGTCGAGACGCACATGGTCCACGACCTCGCTGGCGTCAAGGCGTATATCGAGCACCGGGCCGAGCATCGTCACGATCTGGCCTACGAGATCGACGGCGTCGTCGTAAAGCTTGACGATCTCGCCTTGCAGCGCGCGCTCGGCAGTACGAGCCGTGCACCCAAGTGGGCCATCGCGTACAAGTTTCCGCCGGAGGAGAAGACCACGCTCCTGCGCTCGATCCAGGTATCGATCGGCGGAAAGGGCAAGGCCACCCCGTTTGCCGAACTCGAGCCGGTGTTTGTGGGCGGCTCGACGGTGGCCATGGCCACCCTGCACAACGAGGACCAGGTTCGTCTGAAGGACGTGCGGCCCGGCGACATGGTCATTGTGCGCAAGGCCGGCGATGTCATCCCCGAGGTACTCGGGCCGGTGTTGGCCGAACGGCCGGCCGACTCACAGCCATGGGTATTTCCGTCGATCTGCGTGTGCCCGCTGCAGTCGCCGTTGCTGCGTGAGGGTGCTGACGCGGCGCACTACTGCCGCCATCCCGATTGTCCTTTCCAATTGGCGGGGTGGATCGAGCATTTCGCCGGGCGTTCCGCGATGGATATCGAAGGATTCGGCGAGCAACGGGTGCGGCTTTTCTGCGACCTCGGGCTGCTGCACGACATCGGCGATGTTTACGCAATCGACTGGGAGAAGGTGCAGTCACTCGAGGGGTTCGGCGAGACGTCGGTGCGCAACCTGCGCGCGGCCATTGAAGCGTCGAAGCAACGCTCGCTCGGTCGGCTACTCATCGGTCTGAACATCCGTCACCTTGGCGATACAGGGGCCGAGTGGTTGGCCGCGGCGTTCGGCCATCTCGATCGCGTGATCGTGGCTTCGGAGGATCAGCTGGGGTCGGTGGCGGGCATCGGGCCCGTTATCGCGCACAGCGTCGCCGAATATTTCCGCGACTCGCGCCATCTGTCGATCATCGAGAAGTTGCGCGTGGCGGGCGTCAACTTCGTCGGGCCCGAACCGGTCGAGCCCTCGTCGCTGGTGCTGGCGGGTAAGTCCATCGTGGTCAGCGGTGGCCTCGAACGTTTCAGCCGTGAAGAGGCCGAGGCCGCGATCAAGAGCCGGGGCGCAAAGTCGCCCGGTAGCGTGTCGAAGTCCACGACGGCATTGGTGGTTGGCGAGGCCCCGGGCGCGTCGAAGCTCGCCAAGGCCGAGGCATTGGGCGTGCCGATACTCGACGAGGTGGCGTTTGTGACGCTGCTCGAAACAGGGGAGTTACCCGCGTGATCGAAGCGGTTTTCTGGGATTTCGGTGGCGTGTTCACGGCGTCGCCGTTTCACGCGGTGCGACCGTACAGCGCCTCGCTCGGCATCGAGCACGACGAGTTACTGGACCTCGTTTTCGGGCCGTACCACCTCGACACCGATCACCCGTGGCATCAGCTCGAGCGCGGTGAGGGAACGCTCGAGGCTGCGATGAGCGCGGCGGTTGTGGCAGCGAAGGCGCGTGGCATTGCGTTCGATCCGCGGGCGTTCTTCGGTGCGATGCGCGACGATATCGATCGCACCATCGTGGTCGACACCGTACGTGCGCTGCGCGCCGTCGGCGTGCGACAGAGCATTATCACCAACAACGCCAAGGAGTTCGCCGACGGTTGGCGCAAGCTCATCCCAGTCGACGAGCTCTTCGACGACGTTGTCGACTCGAGTGCAGTGGGTATGCGCAAGCCCAACCCGGCCATTTTCGAACTGGCACTTGAACGGCTCGGTGTGCGCGACGCGACCCACGCGATCTTTCTTGATGACTTCGGTCCGAACGTCGAGGCGGCCCGTGCGCTCGGCATGCACGGCGTGATCGTGGTCGATCCCGAGCCGGCCATGGCCGAGGTGCGCGCGCTTGTCGGTTTGGCGGGCGGCCCGGTGATCAGCTCGCGCGCCAGCACCACGTAAACGTGGTGGCGGTCCCGTCGTTGGCATCGACTCGGTGATAGGTGACCTTCGCGCAGTTCGTCTCGGCCTTGAGGCGGTCGATCACCTTGCCCGACCCAGGCGTGAACAAGAACAGGTCGGGCACCACGCGGGCATCGACGGCGTTCTCGGCGGCCCGATGCTCGATTTGGTCGTCGGGGATCACCTCGCCGTTCACGGTGAGGTCGGCGGTATAGCCGGGTGCCATATCGACGCCGACCTGTGCTTGCTGGAACGCCAAGGTGTTGCAGTTCGGGTAGAGCAGGTCGATGGCCGCCGGTTGCGCACACGTACTGTTGGCCGACGGATCGTTGTTGGCCCGATATGCACCCACGAAGATCGCAATCGCGGCCACGGTGAGCACGACGAGCAGGATGCGAATTCGGGTGGGCATCACGGATGGCATTCTTGTCGCCCGGAAGGGTGGTTTCGGCATCGGGTCACGCCTGTCACCAGACTCCGGCGCCCCGGCCCCAACCTCAGCGCGGTGCAAATCCCCGATGACGTGGCGCCGACACCCTGATCGCACCGCGTAGCCTGCGGGGCCGTGGCCACGTCGAACGAGCTGATCGGCCGGGTGCTCGGCGGGCGCTATCGCCTCCGGGCGCTCATCGGCACCGGCGCGTCTGCGCAGGTCTACCTGGCCGATGACGCCACGCTGCGCCGCCCCGTGGCCGTGAAGGTGCTGCACGCATCACTCGCCACCGACGAGACGTTCCTTCGGCGATTCCGCAAAGAGGCGCAGTCGGTCGCCGCGCTCAACAACCCGAACGTGCTCGCGGTCTACGACTGGGGCCACGACGACCTGCCCTACATCGTCGCCGAGTATCTCGCCGGCGGAAGTCTGCGGGCCATGCTCGACGCCGGTCATCGATTGAGCCTGTCGCAGACATTGCTTGTCGGGTTGGAGGCGGCCCGTGGCCTCGAATACGCGCATCGTCGAGGGCTGGTGCATCGTGACATCAAGCCCGCGAACCTGCTGTTCGACGAAGACCGTCGCTTGCGCATCGCCGATTTCGGTCTGGCCCGGGCCTTGGCCGAGGCCGGGGTGACCGAGCCGGTTGGTTCGGTGATCGGCACGGCGCGCTACGCGTCGCCGGAGCAAGCCCGCGGTCTGGCGCTCACCGCGAAGACCGACGTGTACTCGCTTGCGCTCACGCTCATCGAATGCGTCACCGGCGATGTCCCTTTCGTAACCGACACCACGCTCGGTTCGCTGCTTGCTCGCCTCGATCAGCCAATACCGGTGCCCGCGGCGCTCGGCCCGCTTCGCACGGCGATCGAGCGAGCGGGTCGACCTGATCCGGCCGAGCGTCCCGATGCCGAGGAGTTCGCCATCGCGTTGATGGCTGCTGCGGAGGACCTCTCGCGCCCCGAGCCACTTCCCGTGGTCGGCGCGCTCACCGGCGCTGTCGACGCGGCCCGTATCGACCTCACCATGGTGCGACCGATGAGCGATGAGGACGTGCCACCGCACGTAATGACAAGTCCCACATCGGGCTCGGGTGCGGTACCAGCCACCATGTCGGGCCTTCCCCGTGGCGTTGACGTCGCTACCGTGTCGGGCGGGGGGAACGCAGGGCTCGTAGCGGACCTGCCGTTGCCCGAAACAGCGGCCGTCCCGAGCGTGACGGCACGAATGCCCGCGCCCGAGGACAACAGTGATGCCTGGGCGTCCTTGACCG
>JAYUFA010000403.1:0-1584 GCA_043738925.1 Actinomycetota bacterium | reverse complement strand
TGACGGATCGGAACGCGTGGTTCGTCGCGTGCGCCACGGCTATCGGTGCATGGTGCGCCTGGCCGTTTCCCCGCGCGGTAGCGATCGGGTTGATGCTTTTGGTTGTCGTGACGCGATTTCCCTGGGCGCTCGGCCTGGCCACGGTGGTATGGGCGTCGTCAGCCGGAGCAGTTGCGCTCGCCGCGCTCCATGGCGAGCCTCGCGTCGGCGCGTTCGAAGGCGTCGCCACCTTGGTCAACGATCCGATCCCGTCGGCCTTCGGCATACGCGTCGACGTTCGGATCGAAGGGAGGCGGTACGAGGCACGGATGTCCGGAGCAGTTGCGAGTGATGTGGCGCCTCATCTTGCGGGCGAGCGCGTCTTCGTTCGCGGCGAATTCCAGCCGCGGCCGATGGCCGCACCCTGGCTCGATGCCCGCCACATCGCAGGACGGATCGCCATCAAGGAGATTACTGCGTGGCGCGGGGCACCAATCCTGTACCGCTTTGCGAACGGCGTTCGGCGGGCGTTGGGGCGGGGCGCGATCGCCCTTCCCGTCGATCAACGCGCTTTGTACACCGGACTCGTTTTCGGCGACGACCGAGCGCAGACTGTTCTTTTGGCCGACGACTTCCGAGCTGGCGGCCTCGGGCACCTTCTTGCGGTGAGCGGGCAGAACGTCGCGTTCGCGTTGGCGGCGGCGGGGCCTCTTCTGCGACGCGTCTCGTACCGAATTCGTTGGCCGCTTGCTCTTGGTGTGCTGGTCTTGTTCGTCGCGGTCACCCGAGCCGAGCCCTCCGTCTTGCGGGCCGCGGTCATGGCTGCCATCGCCGCCGGTGCCGCCACGCACGGTCGCTCAGCCTCCGGGGTTCGGGTGCTGTCGCTCGCAGTGACGGGGTTGCTGTGTGTCGACCCCCTCTTGATACATGCCGTGGGCTTCCAACTTTCGGTTGCGGCGTCGTTGGGTATCATCGTCGGTAGTCATCGTGTTGCTGCCGCTCTACCTGGACCGGCGTACGTACGGGAGGCGCTCGGCGTCACGATCTCGGCGCAACTCGCCGTTGCACCGATTTCCGTCGTGGTCTTCGGTGGTGTGCCTCTGGCATCGATTCCCGCGAACATGCTGGCGTTGCCGGCCGCCGGTCCGGTGATGGTGTGGGGGCTTACTGGAGGCGTAGTAGCGGGGTTCCTCACCGGCCCTTTCGCGACGGTGCTTCAATTGCCGACCCGCTTTCTCCTGTGGTGGATCGTGCGCATCGCGGCCCTCGCAGGTCGAACGCCGCTCGGCATGCTGCGGCTCGTCCACGTCGTAGCGCTGTCGTGCGCGGTAGCGCTCGTCGCGGCCGCCACAGCGGTCCGCCATAGGGCCCGTGACACAGCGCGCGTCACGAAGGTCTGCGCCCTCATCATCGGGGTGGTCGCGCTGGGGTCGCCGCTTCTCACAGCGCGCGATCCGGCCGCTGCGGCCGGGGAGCTCACGCGCGGCGTGTGGCTTTGGCGCAACGGAGCCGTCGTCGTCGAGGTCGACAGCACGGCGAACTCCGCCGACGCGTTGCGCAGTCTGCGCGAACGAGCGGTCGGCGATATTGACGTGCTCGTTGTGC
>JAYUFA010000402.1:0-1586 GCA_043738925.1 Actinomycetota bacterium | reverse complement strand
CCGGCATGTCCATGGGTGTCACCTCCGCGGGTCAAGAGGTGCGCACGTCGGTCAACGTGTGCATCGACCGCATGCTCGACGCGTCCGACGACCCCGTGCATCGAGCGCACATCCTCGCGTCGTGCTCGTCGTCGTCGGCCACGAGCACGATCGCGGGAACGTTCCCCGATGGTCGCGTGTTCGCCACGATGCTACTCGATGGCGTTACCTCGGGGATGGGTGCGCGCACCTTCTCCGACGGCGTCGACACCGGTGGCGTGATCACGGCACCCGCCGGCATGTGTGTCAACGTCGAAGTCAGCGAACTCAACTATCCCATGCGCTACCTCTGGCGGCGCGAGCGCGTCGACAGCGGAGGTCCTGGTACCTACCGCGGCGGCGTCGGCGCCGACAACGCGTACGCGCCCCATCACGCCGGCGATCGGTTCGGCGCAACGATGTTCGCTCATGGCACCGAACCGCCTACCGCGTCCGGTGTGCTCGGCGGCGAGCCGGGCATGCAGAACGCCTTCGGTATCGAGCGCGACGGCATCGTCAACAAGCGCAAGGCGAAAGAGAACGTCGATCTCGCGGCCGATGAGGTGTTCCACAATTGGTGCGCCGGTGGAGGCGGCATCGGCGACCCCCTCGATCGCGCGGTCGAGGACGTGCTTCGTGATGTCGATGACGGCATCGTCTCGATCGAGGGCGCGAGGCGCGACTACGGCGTCGTTGTCGGCGGCGACTCCACTGCCGAACGCGCACAACGTCGGCGCGATCGGCTGGCTGGCTGCATGCCCACAGCGAGGCTCGAAGTACCGCTTGCTGGTCGACGATTGTCGTCAGGCATCACCGTGCGCGACGCCACCGTGCACTGTCGTCTTTGCGGGGCTGTGTTCTGTGTCGCCGTTCCGGGCGTCGACATCAAAGCCGCGCTCGTTTTGCAGCAGTCCAGTGTCGGCTACCGCTGGCCGCTCGTCGACGACGCATCGGGCGCGGCACGGTTCGTGTTTCGCCGCTTTTACTGCCCCGGCTGCGCGACCCAGATTGATACCGAGGTCAACCTGGCCGGGGCCCCGTTCGTCCAATCGTTGGAGGTTCCCCGATGAGCGTCACCAAGATCGTGTTCTGTGTACGCAAGCGCGCCGACCTATCCATCGACGAGTTCCGCGACTACTGGCTCCATCGCCATGGCCCGCTCGTGCGATCGTTGTGGGAGAAAGGCACCTTCCCCGGAATGTTGCGTTACGTACAGTCGCACACGATTTACGACGCCGACGGCGGCCGTATCGCACGCGGCACGAAAGAGCCCTACGACGGCATCACCGAGGTGTGGATGAGCAGCACACTCGGCGCGACCGACGCGGCAACGCGCGAAGCGTCGGCCGCCGCGGGCAAGGTGCTGCTCGACGACGAATCGAAGTTCATCGACTTCGCCGACAGCGCGGTATTCGTCACCACCGAGTACACGATCTTCGAGTAGCGCCGCGGCCGACCGAACAGACTGCGGACTCGCGCGGATAGGTGAAGCGTCGCGGGCGTGCCCTCGACATCTCGCCTGTTCCAGGCGAGATCAACGACGGTGTTGCTGGGTCGGATGCGCCTAT
>JAYUFA010000401.1:0-1589 GCA_043738925.1 Actinomycetota bacterium | reverse complement strand
GCTCCCACCGTCGGGTCCCAAGCGTCAGGAATGTGCGCGGACCGCAGTCACTTTGCCGCTGGAACGCAACTGCGCGACCAACGTGACCGTGTCGGCAGAGTCAACCGGACCGTCGATCCTCATGCAGAGCGCGCGGTCGTTGAAATCGGTGAAGAAGGACTCGATCGGCGCGACGAAGCTGAACGTGGCTTCCTGCTTTCGCGGATCGGCGATGGCCGACCTGACCGCGGCGGTCAGCGCCTCGCCGGTGAAGCTCGGCGAGAAAACCGCCTCCAGGTCGGCGTCGCCGCACAACCACGCGGCGTCGTTGTCAAAGCTCGTCGATCGGACCGCGCCGTCGCTCGGATGGAACGCCGTTTGGCGCACATCACTCGACGTACTGCCGCAACCCACACACAACGCACTGAGGGCGAACGCGGTCGTCCATCGCCACAGTCGGTGTGTCATGTTCCTTTACATCGACACCTCCGAACCAATAATGAGCGCGCATCCGCGTGTCAACCACGCGGCAACGTGAGCGCCAACGCGTAGATCTCGCGACGACTCGCGCCAAAAGTGACTGCGACCTCTGCCGAAGCGTCGCGCACCGACAACCCACCGGCGAGGTGCGTCTTCAGCGCATCGATCAGCGTGTCCCGCATTGGCGGCTGCGGTTCAGGCGCACCGTCGATCACGAGCACGATCTCGCCACGCGGCTCGATCTCGGCCCACGCTGCCGCTTGCGCGAGCGTGCCCCGAAACACCTCTTCGTGGAGCTTCGTCAGCTCGCGTGCAACGGCGACCCGACGCGACGCGCCGAACGTCGCAGCAAGATCGATAAGCGTCTGCGCGACACGGTGCGGCGACTCGTAGCAAACGACGGTGCGACGCTCGATTGCCAACTCGCGTAGGCGCATCACGCGCGCCGCGCCTTTGCGGGGCAGGAAGCCCTCGAACACAAACCGCGATGTGGGCAGGCCCGAACTGACGAGCGCGGCGATGACCGCCGAGGGACCGGGCACGATGAGAATGCAGTGGCCGGCGCTCGCAGCCGCGGCCACCAGCCGCTCGCCCGGGTCACTGATGCCCGGCGTACCCGCGTCGGTGACGAGCGCGATGCGCTCACCGGCATCGAGGCGGGCGAGCAGTTTGGGAATCATCGCCAGCTCCGTGTGATCGTTCACCACGCACAACGCGTTCGCGCGAACGCCGGCGTGTTGCAGCAGCCGACCCGTGCGCCGCGTGTCCTCGCAACACACCACATGCGCGCGGGTCAGCTCGTCGATCGCTCTGGGCGCGAGATCACCGAGGTTGCCAATCGGCGTTGCGACGAGCACTACGGTGCCCGGGCCGTTCACGAACGCACTTCGAGCACATCGCCCGGACGTAGGCCCCAGCGGGCGAACGAGCCACCTTCGGCCTCGACCACGCACGACGCGTGCGGCACCGGCAGGCACAGACGATGCGGGTTCACCGCGGCCGTGCGCACGACCCGCATCTTCGAGTCGCAATAGGCCACATCGATCGGAAATCGTACGCCGAACGTGTGAATGGCCCGCGTGTGACGCAACAGCAGGGCACCATCGATGCTGTCGCGGCCAATGAGGCCA
>JAYUFA010000400.1:0-1589 GCA_043738925.1 Actinomycetota bacterium | reverse complement strand
AGCGGAGTTGGCGGGACCGGTCGGGTTCGAACTCGTCGGGCCGAGCGGTGGGCGGTGGGACTTCGGCCTCGACGATCATCCCGTCACGGTCGTCTCCGGGAGTGGAGCCGAGCTTTGCGAGGTGGCCGGGCGCCGACGGGACCCGGACACCACCGGGCTGGCGGTGACGGGTCCGGATTCGGACTCGGTGCTCAGGTTGGTACGCACCTACGCGTGATCCGGGTCAAGAGGGCGAGCGGATAGACATCCCACGGGTGGTAGGTGTCAAGCGGCGAGTTGGGCGCGGTGTCCCCAGGCGGTGTGTTCGTCGTAGAGCGTGCCGTGGTCGAGGCAGCCGTGGAGAAGGCCAACGAGGCGGTTGCTGAGGGCGCGCAGCGCCCGGTTGTGGGTGTCGCCAGCCGCTCGGTGCTGGTCGTAGAACGTGCGGGCGCCGGGACTGGCGCTGAGCGAAGTGAATGCCCACATCTGGCACGCGTCGGCGAGGCGTTTGTTGCGGGCGTAGCGGGCGAGCACGACTCGGTGTTTACCTGAGGCTCTGGTGATGGGCGACGTGCCGGCGTAGTTCTTGCGACACTTGGCGTTCGCGTAGCGGTTCGGGTCATCGCCGAACTCTGCGAGCACCCGGGCGCCCAGGATCATCCCTAGTCCTGGCAGGGATCGGATGATCTTGGCGTCCGGGTGCACTTCAAAATGTTCGGCCAGTTCCGACTCGAGCCGTGCGATCTGAGCGGTGAGCTCGCCCGCCACCGCCACGAGCGCAGTGACGGTCGCCCCCATCGCGTTCGCGACGATCGGTGGTGCTTCGAGCTGGTCGGCGCGTAACGCCGCTTGGATTTCGATCGCTCGCTCATCGACCCGACTGCCGGCCACCCCGACGCAACGTGGACGCGATCTTTGAGCGTGACAGGCCCCGACCCAACGTCGGCGTCGACGCGACCGCCAACACTGCCAATGCATCGCCGGAACCGAGATCATCGAAGGCGACGAGGGCCCCGGGATAGAACTCCCGCAGCGTTGAACGCAGCTGGTTCAACTGCCGTTGCCGAGTCCAGATCAGGCTCTGATGGGCTCGAGCCAAGACTTTGATCGCTTCACCCAAATCGCTATCACCAGCGATCGGCCGGTGATTGTGGCCATCGGTGCGGGCGAGTTCGGCGAGGACGAACGCGTCGCCAGGATCTGACTTCGCACCCGAGGTCGAGTACCGCTCCCGATACCGCGACGTCGACATTGGATTCACCGCCAACACCCGATACCCCGACGCGACCAACGCTGCGACGAACAAGCCACGATCCGTCTCCGTCGCGACGGTCACCTCGGCCGGATCATCGACGAACGGTGCCAACAACTCATGGAACCGGGCGACACCCCCGACCCCTTCGGGCACTCGGCCCTTCGCGAGACGTCGACCCCGCTCATCTTCGATGTGGATGTCGTGATGGACCTCAGCCCAGTCATGACCCACGAACACCTTCACCATCACAGCTCCCGTCGTCGTCGGCCATCGAGCCCGAGGCGACCAGCAGCGTCCTAATGGATCAGTGCTCGAAGCACGTCATCCCACCAGCTATCCAAGGCCGACCTCACCG
>JAYUFA010000399.1:0-4281 GCA_043738925.1 Actinomycetota bacterium | reverse complement strand
AGAACCCGGCCACGCTCGGCTACAAGAGCTTCCACGACGACTCGTGGGATCCGCTGTGGAAGGCCGCTGTCGACGAGAACGTCGTGATCTCCATTCACCTTGGCTCATCGGGCCAACTCGCGATCACGGCGCCCGACGCGCCGGTGGATGTGATGATCACGTTGCAGCCGATGAACATCTGCCAGGCCGCGGCCGATCTCATATGGTCGCGGGTCATCAAGAACTTTCCCGACATCCGCTTCGCTCTCTCCGAAGGCGGCACCGGCTGGATCCCCTACTTCATGGATCGCCTCGACCGCACCTACACGATGCATCGGGCGTGGACGGGCCAGAACTTCAACGGACGCCTGCCCAGCGAGGTGTTCCGCGAACACTTTCTTACGTGCTTCGTCGCCGATCCGGTAGGCGTCCAGCTGCGCCACCTGATTGGCATCGACAGCATCGCGTGGGAGTGCGACTATCCGCACTCCGACTCGTCTTGGCCGAACGCCGCGGAGGAGCTCGCCGCGGCCACGGTTGGCGTGCCCGACGACGAAGTTCACAAGATGTCGTGGGAGAACGCCTGCCGGTGGTACTCGTTTGATCCGTTCGTCACGCGTACCCGCGCGCAGGCAACGGTTGGCGCGCTCCGCGCCGAGGCCGCAGGTCATGATGTGAGCGAGCGCTCCTACGACAAGGGCCGCTTCCAACGCAGCGGTATGGGCGTGTCCCTTGCGGAGATCGCTGCGAAGGCAACAGCGTGACCACGCGACGGGAACAGCGATGACCTACGGCGGCTACAACACGCTCATCGTCGAGCGCCAAGGCCACGTCGGCTGGCTGATCAACAACCGACCCGATCAGCTCAACGCGATGACCGCGGAGATGCGCGACGAGTTCGCCGACGCCTGGATCGAACTCGACCGCGATCCGGAGGTGCGCGTGATCGTGCACACCGGAAACGGCCGCGCGTTCCAGACCGGTGTCGATGTCACCGAGATCGCGACCGACGGCCAAGGCATGGAGCGCTACCGCGACAGCGTCGCCGATTTCGACCTGCACTTCACGTCATGGCATCAGCAGGTGTGGAAGCCGGTCATCACCGCGATCAATGGCATCTGTTGCGGGGGCGGTTTTCACTGGGTGGCCGACGCCGATATCGTGATCGCCGCGTCCGATGCACAGTTCTTCGATCCGCACGTGTCCATCGGTCAGGTCGTCGCGGTCGAGGCAATCGGGCTCATCCGCAAGATGCCAGTCGAGGCCGTGATGCGCATGGCGTTCGTCGGCAAGTACGAGCGCATGAACGCGGCACGTGCCTATGAACTTGGCATGATCAGCCAGATCGTCGATCCACCCGAGCGGCTCCGCGACGAAGCGCAGGTGCTGGCAGAAAAAATCGCCCGCAACTCGCCTGCGGCAATGGCTGCGACGAAGAAGGCGTTGTGGGGAGCGCTCGAACTCGGCCTCACCGATGCGTGTCGTTCCGGAGCGCAACATCTGGTGTCGATGTGGGGTCACGCCGACCAGGAGGAGGGTCCCCGGGCGTTCGCGGAAAAACGCGAGCCGCAATGGGCTCCCCTTGACGGAAACTCGTAGCGGGTCGCCCAGCGCCGAGAGGTCAGGACTCGCCGCCACACTCTTGTTCGATCCCGGGGCACGCTGACTCGAGCGCCTCGAGCTTGGCCAGCAACGCATCGTTGATCGCCTGGAGATCGCCGAGCTGCTGTGGCGAGAGCACATCGACGAACCACTGCCGTACATCGCGCACGTGCACCGGCGCGGCCGCCGTGATACGCCCGCGACCGAATTCGGTGAGCTGCACGAACGCGCCGCGGCCGTCGGTGGGGCATTCCCGACGCTGCACGAGTCCTCGGCGCTCCATGCGGCTAAGATGGTGCGAAAGCCGGCTCTTTTCCCATTGGAGCGCGCGGGCCAACTCGTAGCCACGTAGGCGTTCGTCGGGCGCTTCCGAAAGATGCACGAGGACGCCATAGTCGGCCTGGGAGAGCTGGGTCTCACTCTGCAGCTGACGGTTGAGGTGAGCGTCGAGCAATGCGTGGGCGCGCAGGTACGTGCGCCACACCAGCTGCTGATCCTGCGACAACCACTCGTTCGCCACGAGGAAATCCTACCGGCTCGGGAATAGTTGATACATCATGCATCGTTGGACGAACGGTAAGGTTGACACATCAACCGGAGCCTCGCCTGAGGCAACCGACAAGGAGCACCCCATGAGTATCATCGCCTCACCCGCACTCGACCTCACGACGCTGACCGGCGACTACAGCCTGGACGCGGCCCATAGCCGTGTGGGCTTCCAAGCCCGCCACGCGATGGTCACCAAGGTGCGGGGCGCTTTCAACGACGTCACCGGCACGATTCATCTTGACGGCGCCGACCCTTCGCGTTCGAACGCCCAGATCACCGTTCAGGCAGCGAGTGTCGACACCCGCAACGCCGACCGTGACGCTCACCTGGTCGGTAGCGACTTCCTCGCCATTGACCAGTACCCCACGATTACCTTCGCCTCGACCGTTGCGGAGCCGATCGACAGCGAGAACTATCTGCTCACCGGCGACCTGTCGATCCGCGGCATCACGCGCCCGGTCGTCATTCCGTTCGCGTTCACTGGTACGGCCGTCGACCCGTGGGGCAACACCCGCGTCGGATTCGAAGGCTCCGTCGTGATCAACCGCAAGGACTGGGGCATCACGTTCAACGCTGCGCTCGACGCCGGCGGCGTGCTCCTCGGCGAGAAGGTCACGCTCGAGTTCGACCTGTCGCTCGTCAAGGTGGCCTGATCGCTGCAGGGTCAGCGTGAAGGAACGCCGGCCAGGCGGTGGCGGATCGCGTGGAATTCGGGCGTGGCCCACAGCGACGCCAGGTCGTGGTCGGCGTCAAGTTGTGCGGTGTCGTTCCAGCCGGCATCGACCGCCTGCGACAAGCGCGTGAGCGCACGAGACGAGTCGCCGAGGCGCGCCGCCGAGCAGGCGATGTTGTACAGCACCCACGGATCGACGACGGGGCTCAGCCCGAGCAGGTACTCCCCGATGGCGACCGATCCCTCGTACTGACCACGCACATGGGCCAGGTGCTGTAGCTCTCGCAACACGTCAGTGTTGTGCGTGCCGGGCGGCAACATCGCGTAGAGCGTGGGAACATACGCGGCCTGACCGCCGAGGACGCGCGCCATGAGCACGTAACGAGCCAGCGTCGGCGACGGTGCCCGCCCGAACAGATCGTCAAGCATCGCGATGCCGTGCTCGGGCGCTCCGTCAACGGTCTCGACCAACGCGTAGGACGACGGGTGGGCATTGCCCGGCAACATCGTGAGGGCCTGTCTGGCTTCGCCACCGCGACCCTGGCGAGCGAGGATCTCGACCGCGGTGACCTTGGCGCGATCACGTCCCTCAGCCGCTAGTGGCACCAGCGACGCGCTGAGCGATGCGAGTGCGTTCGTGTCGCCCGCGTCGAGGCGACGCAGATCATCGAGAACCTGGTCGGTATGCGCCTCGATCGGCCGACGCTGCTCGGCGATGATCGATTGGATGTTCATCGCAGCGAGGAGCAGCGGCAGCAGCACGAAATGCGAGTAGCCGATGTGAACGAGCCAGATGCAAAGTCCGGCTGCCACGAGGACCGATGCCGCGGCCGCTATCCGCGAACGCTGCTCGGCGGTACCGGGGAGAATATTGCGAACGATGTTGCCGCCGTCCAGCGGCATGATGGGCAACAGATTGACGAAGCCCCACACGATGTTGACGTATATCGCCACGCTCACCACGTGCTCGGCCACGCTCGCGTCGCTGTAGATGCGCAATGTCGGATGATTCACGCCGAATGCACCCGCGACGCTGAGTACGAACCCGCCAAGAGCGAAACCAGCGAGCGGCCCCGCCAACGTGACCCAGATCGAACGGGCCCGACCCATCGATGCGGGTGGCACGAACGCCGTCACACCACCCAGCAGGTAGAGGTCGATGGTCGGTGCCGCACCAAAGCCCCGCGCCGCAAAGGCGTGACCGAGCTCGTGGACGAGCACGGAGATCAGCACGACGAGGGTCCACACCACGACGATGCCGAGCGAAACCCCTGGCGATCCGAGCCCGACGAGCAGCGCAATGAGCAGAAACGACGGGTGGATGCGGACGGGGAACCCGAACAGAGGGAAGCGCAGCCCGCCCCGGCCTTCGCGCGGCATGGGGATCACCCTGCGAGGTTACCCGCCCAAAGGACTCCCCCCGCCGCGGCCACACGCGGCTCGCGTCGCGGCGTCACCAGGTGGGTCCGCCTGCCTAG
>JAYUFA010000398.1:0-4284 GCA_043738925.1 Actinomycetota bacterium | reverse complement strand
TGGGTGCGTTCGGGTCCTTTGGAGGCGTCGGCGATACGGCGCCAACCTGTTTGCCTGCCGTCTGCGCGTAGGCCGGTGACGACGGCGCGAACAGAACGAACAACGCGATCAACGTCAGGATGACCGACGACAAGAGCGTGCGACGCGGCAGCATGGCACGCGTCCGAAGAGGCGACATGATGCTTATCGCGCCGATCGTTGGCGCAGCCGCTCGAAGAATTGCTCGTCGTCGTCTCGATCGACGCCGGCCAAGTCGAACAGGTCAACGTCGGCCTCTGCTGCACCATCGGCGGCGGGCATCGTGTCGAGCATGCTGAGCAGTTCGACACGTTGTTCGGTCACGCCGACCACGAGCGTGAAGTCGTGGACACGCAACACGGCAACCGACTGGGTCTTGCCCAATGACTGACGATCGACCAACTCGATCGCCCGAGCGTCACCTTTGCGCGACATCGGCCGCCCGCGTTTTGATGTGCGCCGCAGCACCAGGAGCACCGCAGCCATAAGCAACGCGACGACGAGGAGCCGACCGAACGCGGCTGCGAGCGATACGTCCTGCATCATGGGCGATCTCGCTCGTCGCTGACGATTTCTGTGACGCGCACGCCGAGACCACCGTCGACGACCACCATTTCACCGCGCGCAACAAGCGTGCCATTGGCCAGGATTTCGACCGGGTCGGTCGGCGTGCGATCGAGAGCAATCACGGCGCCCGGGCGTAGCTCGAGCAGCTCGCGAATCGGCCGCCGAGCGCGCCCGATGATCACGGTGAGGTCGGCCTCGACCATCGCGAGCGCGCCGAGCCCGACCGGCGCGCTGCCCGTCGCGACAGCGGCGACACCGCGTACATCGAAGTCCTGGTCGCTCATCCGATTCGCTCCAAGTTGCTCGTAGTGATCTCGTACAGAAAGCCTTCGTCGGTCGCGGTCACGCGACCTTCGAACGCCGGGCGATTCGCCACCCATGCAGTGATGGGCCGGTCCTCGGCAATGCCACAGTTGATGACATCGCCAACGGAGAGTTGGGCGAGGTCCCCCCACGCGATGCGGATGCCGCGCAACGCGACCTCGGCATCGACAGCGATGTCCTCCACAGACGCCGACGGTGCGGCGTCGACAGCGCTGAGGCCAGCGGCGCGCATCTCGCGCACAGCGATGGTGCATGCCAGCGGCGTCTCGTCGATCGTGAAGGTCACGCCGAAGCGCAACCAGTCGACGTTGGCCGGTGGTTCGACGGCCTCGACAAGTGCGCTCTCGACCGAGATCGGACGATCGAGCGCGTTCGCGATCGGGGCCAGGAAGATGGTGAGGTAGGTGCCCAGGACGCGCCGTTCGACCGGCGCCAGCGAACGCGCTTCGCGTACTGCGGGTGCGCCGAAAAACACCTCGGTGAAACCGGCAGCGTCCTCATCGGTGAGCCCCACGACGAAGTTGTCGTTGCCCGGCTGGACGAACCAGCGGTCACAGAAGCCGGCCACGCTCGTCGCGTCGGCGCGCACGTCGCGCTGAATCAGCGAGGCCGCGATGATGCCCGCGCGCACGACCGAGCCGAGGATCTCGTCGCCAAGCGACCGACCGCTCGTACTCTGCTGCAGCACTTGGCTGAAATCGACGATCTCCACGCGGACACTCATCTCCGAAGGCGGTGACCTCCGTTCGGCGGGAGGTCAGCATCTTTTGAGTTGGTTGTCCGTTTGTTGTGCGTAGCAGCCGAGCGCAGCCTGGGTTGCAGGGTGATTCACCTATAGGGCGACGCCACGCGATCGGTGCGCGCATGAAGCATGCGGCGTAGATCGCCTTCAATCGCGTCGCAAGCGGCGGCCAGACTCATGGCGCGAACGCGCAGAGCGGACGGGAGCTCACCTGCGGGCGGATCCCATGGCGAATCGGGCAATGGGCCCGCGCCGGCCAGGAACGAGCGTTGCCGTTGCACCAGCGACTCAAGCGCGTCGAGCGATGCTGCCCACACCGCGTCGCTCGCGACATCTGCACGACCCGGTTCGCTCACGGTACGAGCACGACCTTCGCTCACGGTACGAGCACGACACTGTCGACGCATGCTTCGCGCCAGGTGTCGCGCATCGATGATGCAATCTGCGCCGCGGCGCGCGCCGCGGGCACGTCCGCGCCGGAAGACGCAGCCACCAACTTGTGGTAGATGAACTCGTACAGCCGATCGAGGTTGCGGGCGAGTTCGCCGCCGACCGCGTGATCGAGCGAGCTGCGCAGTTCAAGTACGATCTCTTGTCCGCGGATGAGTGCGTTGCGCGCGGGTATCGAGCTGCCGACCTCGAGATGATCGATGGCACGAAGCGTGTTCGCAACCAACGCGTCGAACAGCATTGCGGTCAGCATCACGGGCGATGCTGTTGCGACCTGTTGCTCGAGGTAGCGGTTGGCGTCGGGGTGGGCCACGTCACTATCCGTTCGTCGAACTGTTGGTGTTGTTGGTTCCGTTGAGCGAATTCAAGATGGAGGACAGCTGCGAGCCCTGTGCTTTCAGCTGGCTGAGGGCCTGCTCCATAGCCGTGAACTGGCGCCGGATCCGTGCTTCGGTCTGGGTGAGCCGATCCTGGTACGCCGTGATGCGATCGTCGATGTCGCGTCGTGCCGAGGTTAGGCCGGCTGATGCCGTCGACAGGTTGCTGTCGGCACCGCCCGTGCCGCCGAGCGCTCGCAAGAGCGCTCCGGCGATGCCGTCGGCGTAGGTGATCTGACCGGCGTCGCCGATGGTGGTGGCCGAGATCTGTACCTTCAACCCGTTCGCGTTCCCCGAGGTCGCGGTGAGTGTCGCGCCCGAGCCAAGCGCGTCGACGCCGTCGATCTTTCCCTCGACGTCGTCGCCCGCGTAAACCGCATCCGTGTCGGCCACCGATCCACCGAGGCCGGTCGATCCGGCGCCGACGCGGGAGGACTTCACGGTGAGTGTGGCCTTCGAGCCGTAGCCATTGGTACGCACGCGCACCGAGCCGCTGTCTTCGTCAGCGGTGAGGCCGACGCCTTTCGATTTGAACGCAGCATTGAGCGAATCGATCACGGCGTTGCGCGATTGTCCGTTGAGAACAGCGACGACAACCTGCTTGCCGCCAGCCGTAAACGTGAGCGTTTCCTCGCCGTCGACGTTGTCAAACGGGTCACTCATCGACGTCGCACGTGCCGGCGGCTTCACGATGACGATGTCATACGTGCCGGGGACGGCGGTGTCCGCTGCGCCCGAGTAGGTCACACCGGGGCTCGTCGTCGAGGCAGCCCGCGCGAACAGCTTTGTGACCGATGCCGCGTCGGCACTCAACGCGGTGTTGAACATCGTCTCGTCGAGCGCGTATCGACCCTTCGCGTCGACGGAAACGCCGATCTGCGACAGGTTCAGTCCTGATCCCGAGGTAGTCGTCGACGACATCGAGGCGACGAGTTGTTGGCGGATCGTACGGGTCGTCGAATCGCCGAGCAGGACACCGCCGATCTTTGTCGAGGGGTCATACGCCGATTTCGAGTCGATGACACTCACGCTCGCGTTCAAGGCGTTGATCCACTGCTTCACCTTGTCGACCATGCCGCTCTGGTCGACCTTCGCGTTGACGGTGACCGAGGTCGCGGGATCTGCCTTGACGAGCTGTACGTCGATTCCGCTGAACACATCGGTGAGCAGATTCGAGGAGCGCTCGATGATCGTGCCATCGCCGATCTCCACTTGCGAGTTCTTGGCGTTGCCGACGACATCGAGGGCCCCGAGAGCAGCGCTCGTCTTGGCGTTGAGGTCGGCGGTCGCGACGAGGAACTTGCTGGCCTCGCCTGCTGTGGTGCTGTTGAGGACCAGCCGGCGATCCGGGCTGGCGGATGTGCCAAGGCTGAGAACCTGAGCGCGAACCGCAGTGAGCGACGAGGCCAGATCTGCGATGGTCGAGGACTCGTCGGTGGCGACCACCTGCACCTTGCCGGTGCCTTCGGCCAGTCCGTCCGCGCCAACGGTCAGCGTCAAGCCGCCCACGGTGACCGAGGCAATCGACTTGTCGACGGTGACCGAGTCGGTTCCGACGCTGACCTTTACTTGAGAGCCACCGGCGGCGACGATCGAGATCTCGTTGGTAGCCGCGGCCGTTGCGCCGTCAACCGTCATGGCCGTCACACCGAGTGACGCCAGTCCGACGCCGACTGCGACGCGTCCGGCGCCCGTGAGCTGTGTGGCGTCGCCGATGTTTGCGTGGGTCATGGAGCTGTACGACGTCGCGAGTTGCAGCACCTTGAACGTCGCACTCGTGGTGGAGGCGCCGGTGTGCGCTGTCGC
>JAYUFA010000397.1:0-4287 GCA_043738925.1 Actinomycetota bacterium | reverse complement strand
CACTCGACCAGGCCATCACGATCATCCGGAACCGCATCGATTCGCTCGGTGTCGCGGAGCCCGAGATCTCGCGCCAGGGCTCGAACATTTTGGTGCAGATCCCGGGGGTGAAGGATCGTGACCGCGCCATCGCACTGGTGGGTTCCACCGCCGAACTGCGCTTCCGGCCGGTGCTGAAGGATTCCTGCACGAAGAACCCGTCGGCCATCGGTAGCTGCATCCCCGATGAGGGAGCGACGCTCGAAAGCCTGGGTATCAATCCAGACGCGACCACCACCACGGGCGCGCCGACCACCACCGATCCCAACGCCACGACCACATCGGCTGCCACCACCACAACGGTGGCTGGGGCGACCACGACGAGCACGCCGGTCACGACCACCACGGCGGTGCAGACGCCAGCAGAGCGTCGCAAGTCGCTCGAGGGCTTGGTCGGTATCGGCACGCCCATCTCCACTCGTGACGAGGACACCGCCGACGCGACCGTCGTGCTGCCCGAGCGCGATGAGAAGACCAGCAAAGCGTCGAAGATTCTGTATCAGCTTGGCCCGACCGCGCTCACAGGCAAGGGAATCTCCAACGCCGACACCAAAGCACCGAACGTCGGTGGCGGCAGCGCGGGATACACGGTGAGCCTCAGCCCGAGGGATGGGGCTGAAGGCCGCGACCCTTTGAACGTCGTCTCGGCCGCGTGCTTCAGCCACGCCGATACCTGCCCGACCGGCAAACTCGGCATCGTGCTCGATGGGATCGTCGTGTTCGCCGGCACCGTGCAGACTGCGAACTTCCCCGGCAATGTCCAACTGTCGGGCAACTACTCGCGCAGCGCAGCCGATGACCTCAGCACCAAACTGAAGTACGGCGCGCTGCCGATCGAGCTCGAGCAACAAAGTGTGCAAAGCGTGTCGGCGACGCTCGGCAACGACGCGAAGAACGCCGGCATCACTGCGGGCATCGTCGGCTTGACGATCGTTTCGCTGTACGTGCTCGTCTACTACCGTCGCCTCGGCGCTATCGCGCTTGCCAGCCTCATCCTGTCGTTCGGCCTGTTGTGGTCGATCATCACGTTCTTGTCGGCCACGCGTGGTCTCGCGCTGACTCTGGCGGGCATCACGGGCATCATCGTCTCGATAGGCGTGTCGCTCGACTCCAACATCGTGTACTTCGAGCATATGAAGGAAGACATACGCAACGGACGAACGCCGCGTAGCGCGTCCGAGCGTTCGTTCAAAGGCGCGTTGTCCACCGTCGTCAAGGCCGACCTCGCCTCGCTCATCGGCGCGGTCACGCTCTTCCTGTTCACGAGTGGTGCCGTGCGAGGCTTCGCGTTCTACCTGGGCCTTGCCACGGTGCTCGACCTCATCGCCACCTACTTCTTCCTCGGCCCGGCCGTGAAGTTGATCGGTCGCACTGCTCATTTCGAGAACAACCCAACGAAGTACGGCTTGCCGAGCAACTCGCGCGGTGGCCCCGTGGTCGTTGCGGCAGCGGAGGTGGCCAAGTGAGCCTGTGGGGCGATCTCTATCACGGCGAGACGTCGTTCAGCTTCCCGCGGTTCTGGCGTATCTCGCGCGTTATGTCTGCGGTCGCTGTCCTTGT
This sequence comes from Actinomycetota bacterium, assembly GCA_043738925.1. Classification (GTDB taxonomy): domain Bacteria; phylum Actinomycetota; class Acidimicrobiia; order Acidimicrobiales; family WLNW01; genus WLNW01. Next base: position 2,688 of record JAYUFA010000397.1, on the reverse strand, counting down.
TGCGGTGTTCGCGATCGTGGTGCTGCACCTCAATCTCGGCATCGAGTTCGAAGGTGGCAGCTCGTGGGAGGTGCGTGCGCCGGGCGTGAGCATCAACCAGGCGCGCGACGTCCTACGTCCGTTCGGCGAGGGCGAGGCCAAGATCCAGATCGTCGGCGGCGACACGTTGCGCATCCAGTCGCCCGTGAAGGATCCCGTCAAGGCCAATCAGATCAGCCAGGAACTCGGCAAGCTCGGTGAGTTCCTCGGCGTGCAATCGGTCGGGCCGTCGTGGGGCAACGAGATCACCAAGCAGGCCATCAAGGCACTGATCGCGTTCTTCGTGTTCCTTGCCCTCTTCATGGCATGGCGTCTCGAATGGAAGATGGCGGTCGGCGCCATGATCGCCGTCGTACACGACGTGGTGATCTCGGTGGGTGTCTATGCGTTGCTCGGGCTCGTCGTCACGCCGGCCACGGTGGTGTCGTTCCTCACGATCCTCGGATACTCGCTCTATGACACGATCGTCGTGTTCGACAAGGTGCACGAGCTCACGGCTCGGCCGGCTATCACGAGCCGTTTCACCTACACCGACATCATGAACACCGGCCTCAACCAGGTGCTCATGCGTTCGATCAACACCACGCTGATGGCGGTGATCCCGGTCGCGTCGATGCTCGTCGTCGGCAAGGTCCAAGGTGCCGACACGCTGCTCGAGTTCGCGGTCGCGCTGTTCGTCGGGCTCATCGTTGGCGCCTACTCGTCAATCTTTGTCGCGGCGCCAATTGTCGTGTGGCTGAAGGAACGTGAGCCGCGCCACGCCACGGTTCGCACCCGCATTGCACAACGCGGCGAAGTCACCGGCGTTCGGATTGATGCGCCACAACTCGTCGGCACGGCAGCTGCCTCGGCCGGCACGGGCATCGTGCGCGGCCTCGCGAATGCTGAGAGCGGTACGGCCGCCTCTTCGGCGGTTGGCTCGGCGCCCACGCCGGCGGGCGCGATCCCGCCAAGACCGCGGAAGAAGAAGCGCCGGTGAGCCGCGCGGCAGTCATGCCGTCGACTGGTTGGCCGCACCGGTAGCGTGTGAGCATGCACGCGGACACCGATTGGCTTCGCAGTCTCATCCGAGACGTGCCCGATCACCCCACACCGGGGATCACGTTCCGCGACATCACACCGCTGCTAGGCGACCCGAAGGCCTTTCGGATTACGGTCGACGCGATCGTCGCGTCGTTCGTCGGGCTCGGCGTCGACCATGTGGTCGGCATCGAAGCCCGCGGTTTCATCCTCGCAGCACCCGTTGCGCACGGCCTGTCGGCCGGGTTCGTGCCCGTTCGCAAGCCGGGCAAGTTGCCGTGGCATACACAGGTCGCAGAATATGCGCTCGAGTACGGCACCGATCAGCTCGAGATTCACGTCGACGCGCTGACCACCGGCCAGCGCGTTCTCATCGTCGACGACGTGCTTGCCACGGGCGGAACTGCGGCTGCCACGGTGGGCTTGGTCGAGGGTCGCGGCGCGGTCGTGGTCGGCCTCGGGTTCCTGATCGAACTCGGCGCGCTCGCCGGCCGGGTCCGGCTCGGTGAACGTCGCGTCGAATCGTTGGTGCGCTATGGATGAGGTGGCGCTGTGGCGACCGTGAGCCGCGTGTTGCCGTGGCGCCGCGGCATCGCGCCGCCCGCGGTCGAGACGGCGGCGCTCATCGCGAGCTTCCAGGTTCGTCACCCAAAGGCGTCGACGGAACTCATCACGCGTGCGTACGAGCTTGCCGCGCACGCTCACGGCGACCAGAAACGCAAAAGCGGCGAGCCCTATGTGCAACATCCGCTTGCCGTGGCCGAGATCGTTGCGCGGCTCGGCCTTGACGACGTCTCGGTCGCCGCTGCGCTCTTGCATGATGCCGTTGAGGACACCGACATTTCACTGGCCGATGTCGAGGCTGAGTTCGGCAAGGACGTCGCCTATTTGGTCGACGGTTGCACCAAGCTCGATCGCGTTCAGTTCGACACCAAAGAACAGCAACAAGCCGCCACGATGCGCAAGATGCTCGTCGCGATCGCGCAGGACCTCCGCGTGCTCATCATCAAGCTCGCCGATCGCCTTCACAACATGCGCACCCTTGCGGTGTTGCCGATGGAGAAGCAGGAGCGCATTGCGCGCGAGACGCTCGATATCTACGCACCGCTCGCGCATCGCCTCGGTATGCAGGACGTCAAGCAGCAACTCGAGGACCTCGCGTTCGCGTCGCTGCACCCGAAGCGGTTCGCCGAGATCGATCAGATGGTGTCGGTACGCGCTCCCGAACGTGAGCAGTACCTGGCGAACGTCCTCAGTGACGTTCACGAGCGACTCACGGAGCTCGGCATCGTCGCCGAGGTAACTGGTCGGCCGAAGCACTTATGGTCGATCTACGAAAAGATGGTCGTGAAGGGTCGCAGCTTCGACGAGATCTACGACCTCGTCGCGATCCGCGTCGTCGTCGACACGGTGAAGGACTGTTACGCAGCGCTGGGTTCGATCCACTCCACGTGGAAGCCGATTCAAGGTCGGTTCAAGGACTACATCGCCATGCCGAAGTTCAACCTCTACCAGTCGTTGCACACGACGGTTGTCGGGCCACAGGGCAAGCCGCTCGAAGTGCAGCTACGTACGGGGGAGATGAATTCGCGCGCCGAGTTCGGCGTGGCCGCGCACTGGGAGTACAAG
>JAYUFA010000396.1:0-1600 GCA_043738925.1 Actinomycetota bacterium | reverse complement strand
GCGCGGCGTTTCGCACGAGTTCGTCCTGCGCGTCGCACACCTGTGTCACTGTTTGCGCGCCAGCACGGAACGCCGCAAGGACCCGCTGACGTTCGAGGCGAAAGTCAATCTCTCCGGGACGGCTTTGGATCGCTGCCGCCAACCCAACCTTCATGGCGGCGCAGACTACCGGCCGAGAACCCGCGAGGCAGCACACCGGAACAATGGTGACCGCGCCAGAATGGGCTGGCTACGGATCGGGACGACCCGCCGGATGCCGCCAACCTGGAGGACGAGTGAAGGAACCCGCCGGATCACCAGCGTGGACGCGCTACAGCACCGCCTACCCGTTCGCCATCGATCACACCACCGACTTTCTCGCGTTCGGGCCCGACCTTGCGTCGCTCGACCGACGACTGCTGGGCGATGTCGCCGGGATGCGCGTGGTCGACCTCGGTTGCGGCATGGGCCACGGCGCGGTCGCGCTCGCGCGACAGGGTGCCAAAGTCATTGCCGTCGATCCTGACGCGACCCAGCTCGCTCATGCACGCACCCTCGCCGACGCCCGTGGCGTGAAGCTCGAGCTTCACCATGCTGATCTCGCAGACCTCGCGTTTTGCCGATCCGCCGGCGTCGACCTGCTCACCAGCGCCTACGCGTTGGCGGCGGTTGACGATCTTGACAGAGTATTTCGACAAGCCCACCGGGTGTTGCAGCCCGAAGGCTCGTTCGTCTTCTCGCTGCCGCACCCATTTACGACGCTGCTGCGCTTGGCCGGCGACGGCAGCATTCGCGTCGCTCGCCCCTCGTCGAGCCGATTGCCGCTCGGTGACGGACTGATGACCACCTATCCGCACCAGTTTGCCGATCTGCACACAAGCCTGACGCGGGCCAACTTCCGTGTCGATGTGGTGCTCGAGCCCGAACCCGACCCGCGAACGCAGGCGTTCAACCCGGCGGCCGGCTGGCTTCCGACCAGCATCGTGATCCGTGCCCGCAAGGTCGGTATCTAGACGCGTCGATCCGGTTCCCTCGAGCCGTCGGCCGCTGCCCACCAAACACGAAGCGCCTCAGCCACTCGGTCGCGCCCCAGTGGGCCCTGCTCAATGCGCAGCTCGCGCAAGAACACCCGCGCGGCGCCGACAGCCGGTCCAGACGCTATACCGAGGATTGCCATGATTTCGGCGCCGTCGAGTTCGGGAACCACGTCGGCCGCTGTCTCACCGAGCAGATCGCGGGCGCGCACAAAGGCCTCGATCGAGGCGACCGCTTGTCGAGCCGCCGGGTCGTCGTCGTACGCGCTCGCGTGCGCTCGCGACAGGACCACAAGTTGCTCGATCAACTCACCCGCATCCAGAAGCACGCGGCGCACCGCGGGCGCGGTCCAGTCCTCGCCAGCTTGATCCAGGCGGTGATGCAGAGCGATCAGCGTGCACACAGAGTCAATGTCGTCGGTCGCATGACGTAGCTCGCGCAGGCGCGTCGCCGCACGCGCAGCGCTCAACACTTCGTGCGCGCCTGCTGCGTCATCCGGAACCATGTCGAGAAAAAGCGCTGCGAGTCGCACCACCGTCGTCGGCGAACACGCAGCCACAACGGCAAGTGTGCGCTCACGATCGCG
>JAYUFA010000395.1:0-1602 GCA_043738925.1 Actinomycetota bacterium | reverse complement strand
GAGCGTCTTCACCCGCGTCTGGCCGGGTTCGGCGCCACGATTTTCGGTGAGATGTCGCTGCTCGCGCAGCGCACCGGTTCGATCAATCTCGGCCAAGGTTTTCCCGACACCGACGGCCCGTTCGAGGTCATCGAGGCTGTCGTGCGGGCGCTGCACGACGGCCAGAACCAGTATCCGCCACCGCTCGGTGCTGCCGATCTGCGCACCGCGATCAGTGAGCATCAGCAGCGCTTCTACGGCCTCACGTACGACCCCGACACTGAGGTGCTGGTGACCACGGGCGCCACCGAAGCAATTGCGGCCACGATCCTTGCGTTGTGCGGACCAGGCGACGACGTGGTGTCGCTCGAGCCCTACTTCGACAGCTATCCGGCGAATATCGCGATGGCCGGAGCGCGGCGCGTGCCGGTCACGCTGCGCGCACCCGACTTCGCGTTCGACATCGACGCGTTCCGCGCCGCGATCACGCCACGCACCCGGCTGGTGTTGCTGAACACACCGCACAACCCCACAGGCAAGGTGTTTACGCGGGCCGAGCTGACGTCGCTCGCAGAGGTCTGCATCGAGCACGATCTCATCGTGATGACCGACGAGGTGTACGAGCACCTCGTGTATGACGCCGAACATATTCCCCTCGCGATGATTCCCGGGATGCGCGATCGGACCATCACGGTGTCGTCCGCAGGGAAGACGTTTTCGTTCACCGGTTGGAAGATCGGCTGGTTGTGCGCGTCGCCGTCGCTCGTCAACGCGGTGCGTACCGTCAAGCAGTTCCTCACGTACGCGACCGGAGCGCCCTTTCAGCCCGCGATCGCCCACGCGCTTCGGCTCGACGACGCCTACTACCGTGGCATCGCCGAAGCGTTGCGGGCCAAGCGCGATCGTTTGACCGTCGGGCTACGTGCGGCCGGTTTCACGGTCTATGACCCGCAGGGCACGTACTTCATCACCACCGACATTCGTTCGCTCGGCGAGACCGACGGCATGGCCTTTTGTCGAGCCCTTCCCGAACGCGTCGGTGTGGTCGCCATACCCGCCGTGGTGCTGTACGACGACGTTGTCGAAGGTGGTCCACTCGTGCGCTTCGCCTACTGCAAGCGCGACGAGGTACTCGACGAAGCCGTTGACCGATTGGCCAAGCTGTGAGACGAGCCGAGGTGACACAGTGAAGGTCGCCGCGGTGCAACACGACATCGTGTGGGAGCAACCGGCGCAGAACGTCGCGCGGCTGGCAGCGCTCGTTGACGACGCGGCCGCCCAAGGCGCTCGGCTCGTGGCCCTCACCGAAATGTACGCCACGGGGTTCTCGATGGCAGCCGAACGCATCGCAGAGCCGCCCGACGGACCCAGCACAGCATTCCTGGTCGATCAGGCGCGCCAACACCACGTTTGGGTGTGTGCATCGGTGCCCACCCTGTCGGCCGATGCGCGGCCGACCAATCGTTTCGTGCTCGCCGCGCCCGACGGTTCGACGCAATGCTACGACAAGCTGCATCCGTTCAGCTTTGCCGGTGAGCACGAGCACTACGCGGCCGGGGCCGACACGGTCACGTTCGATGTGGAAGGCGTTCGGGTCACGCCGTTCATCTGTTATGACCTCCG
>JAYUFA010000394.1:0-11457 GCA_043738925.1 Actinomycetota bacterium | reverse complement strand
GGCCCGACCCCATCGAGCGTGCGTACGAGGTTGTCCAGCAGCATCGCTCCCGCGATGGCGCCAAACATCACGGCCGCCACCCGCACAGCGCCGCTCGGCCACGCGAGCGCGACCAGCGCGCCGAGGACGCACACCGTTGTGACGAGCAGTCGCACGTTCATCGAGCGGCCGGCGGCTCAGTCGGATAGGAGATGTGCCCCGCGCCGATGCGCGCCAAGTCACCGCTGTCGCGCACGACCGCGAGGTCGGCGGCCACGGCCTCGAAGGCTTCGGTCGCGGCCTGTTGATGGTTCTCGCGCAATTCGTGCGTCGAGAACCGTGCCACCGTGAACAGTTCGGTCAGCCGCGCCAATGGTTCGGCTCGCACATGCAGGCTTGCGCAACAGCGGCGCAGATATTCGTCAGGACCTTCGTGTGCCAACCGCGGCAGGCCGGCGTTCGCCAAGCCGTCGAGCAAACGGGAGTAGGCGGCGATGATGTTGCTTCGCGGATCGTCACCCGTGCGCAGGATCGCGAGCGACGCCTGCACCGACGCGCTTGCATCGTCGCCAACCGTCATCGGGGGCAACACTTCGCCAACGGGCGGCGGGTTCAACAACGTGTGCAGCGCGAAGCCTGCCAGCGCGAGCACGGCAAGCCCGATCGCGGCGACGGCGACCAGGCGACCCCAGTTCGCCGACCCTCCGGTGATGCGATCGGAGCCACTTTGCGTCGCGGCCTTTGGTGGCTTGGTGTTCGCGCCCGATCCAAGTGATGAAAGCGGCGCGTCTCCCGCATCGACCGGTTCTAGCGAACGCAAGCGGGCATATCCGTCGATGGTGCCATCGCAGTTCTCGTCAATCGGGACGAGCGTCGCGCCGTCTTCGACCATCGGAGGTCGCTCATTGGTTTGTGGCGTACCCGACGGACACGGCTCCAACGTGGTGTCGAGCTGTCCGTTTCCGTCCAGATCGACGGCGACATGCTCGCGACCGAAAGCGTCACGGACGATCGCAGCGTTGTAGAGCAGCGCGCCCGGAGGCAGGCGTGCGCCACCCGCGTCTCTCGACGGATCGCCTGGTTGCGACGACGTCGGCACATGGCGGACACTCCTGTCATGCAATGGTGCCGTCGCCGCGCCGAGCACTCCCGCCAGAGCAACGGCCGCGATCGTCCACGGCACCGCCCGACGAACAAACGCACGGCCGTTGAGCGGCGAGACCATGCCAAAGGTGGCGGCCGTCGCGGGATTTCGCCGACCGAGCAAGAAGAGCACCGCGATGACCGCAGCAATCAAGACCGCACAGACGCCCGCTGCGACCGCGAAGCGACTCGCCACTTGACCGGCATTGGCGACCTTGTGGTCGGGCACATGCACGGCCCGCGACCCCAGCGCCGCTAGGGCAATCACGCCGAGAACCGCAGCGACGACACCCGCCGCCAGAAGCGGACCGCGTCGTTCAGGCGAGCTCACCCAAGAAGTCTCGCACGGCGAGACGCTGATCGGCTCAACTCCGTGTTACCGGGTCGCCTCGCCGGTCGGCTCAACTCGGTGTTCCCGGGTCGCCTCGCCGATCGGCTCAACTCCGTGTTACCGGGTCGCCTCGCCGATCGGGCTCAGTTCCTACCCGCGCAATAGTGCAGCGGCTTGGGCGGTGTCGCGAACCAGCTGCGCGACAAGAGCGTCGACACTCGTGAACCGCTGCTCGGATCGCAGAAGCTCGACGAAGGACACACCTGCCTCCTCGCCGATGAGCTCTACGTCGACGCCGAGCAAGTGCGCTTCGATGACCGACGAGCGTGCGTGTTCGACGAAGGTCGGCCGTCGACCGACGTTGATGGCACAGGGGTAACGCTCGCCGTCGGGGCGGCGGTACCAGCCTGCGTAGACAGCGTCCGCTGGCCACGCGAGATGTGGCGCAACGTCGATATTCGCGGTCGGAAAGTTGTAGAGACGGCCGCGACCGTCGCCTCGGACAACCGTTCCGCGCATCTCGTACGGACGACCCAACATCGCTGCCGCAGCAGCAACGTCGCCTCCCGCGAGCGCTCGCCGCACCGCGGTCGATGTCACCGGCTCGGGCGCGCCTGGCGTATGTCGAATGAGCTCAAGACCGCTCACGGAGAAACCGGCAGCGGCACCCAATACGCGGAGCCGTTCGACGTTGCCGTCGCGGTCCCTGCCGAAATGAAAGTCCTCACCAACAACGACCGCGCGAACGCGGAGTGCGCCGACGAACACGTCGCGCACGAACTCCTCGGCGGTGGTGAGCGCGCGCGCGCGATCGAAATGCACCACATAGGTCACGTCGACACCGTTGGCAGCCAGCAATTCCAGCTTCTGCGGCAGAGACGTCAGCAACCGCGGCGCGCTCTCTGGTCGCAGCACGAGCGCGGGGTGGGTGTCGAACGTGACCACCGCCGTCATGACCCCAAGCCGGTCGGCCTCGGCGCGTAGCTGCCGCAGGACGTGCTGATGGCCGAGATGCACGCCGTCGAACACGCCGATGCTCACCGCCGTTGCATCGGTGACCGGCAACTGATCGAGGTGGTCACGCAGGACTCGCATCAGACGTCGAGGGCTCGTTGTGTAACCGGTGGAAGTACGACTGAGGGCTTCGCGGTGTCGTCTCGGTGCGCCTCGTAGATCGCGAGGAGCGCACCGTGTTCATCAAGTACACGCCACGGTCCATCTCCGTTCACACCAACCACCTGGCGCGGCAGTACGCGACCGTTCGCGATCAAGCCCACAAGCGTCGCGTCGACTGTCACCGCGCCGAGATGGCCCATACCCGCCGCGGGAGTGATCAGCCGATCGGAAGTCAGCTGTTCGATGGCGGCGCCATCTTCAACACGAAACGTGCCGACGGCCGTTCTCCGCAACGATCGAAGATGCGCACCTCCGCCAAGCGCGTGGCCGATGTCGGCGGCCAGTGTACGGATGTAGGTTCCCGACGAACAGGCCACCTCGATCCGCCAGACCGGGCAGCCATCGGCATCGGGCACGAGCGGTTCGACCGCCAACCGCGCGATGTGCACGGGGCGTGGAGCTCGTTCGACCTCGATACCTTGTCGAGCCAACTCGTACAGGCGGCGGCCGTCGATCTTCACCGCCGACACCATCGGCGGGATCTGCTCGATGTGGCCGACAAAGGTTTGGGCGACTGCGTGCACCGCCACTGCGTCGAGGCCGTGCATGTCGTGGCGCGCGGTCACCTCGCCTTCAGCGTCGAGGGTCGATGTCTCGACCCCGAAGACGATCTCGCCGACATAGCTCTTGCCGAGTTCGGTGCAGTACTTCAGGAGCCGCGTCGCGTGACCGACACCGAGGACGAGGACGCCGGTGGCCGAGGGATCGAGCGTGCCGGCATGACCGATCTTGCGCGTTCGCAAAATCCCGCGAGCCTTCGCTACCACGTCATGCGACGTCCACCCGGCGGCCTTGTCGATGACCGCGAACCCGTGAAGCTCAGAGGGCTGCGCCATCGCCCGCTTCATCGGTGTCATCGCCGCCCACCGCGGTCGCGTCATCGACGCCGGTGCGGGGCGGCATGCGGGCGAGAATCTCTTCGATACGTTGCGCGCCGCGTAACACGTCGTCAGGAAGGAACGTGAGGTTCGGCACTCGGCGCACCATCGCCTGCTGACCGATGGCTTTGCGCACGCGACCACGCACCTCGGCAAAGGCCTCAACGACATCGACGGAGCGGTCATCACCGTCGACACATGCGTAGTAGATCTTCGCGTGTTCGAGCTCGCGATCGACATCGACCGTGGTGATCGTGACCATCTGCAGACGGTCGTCGTCGATGTGGTCGAGTGTCTCGGCGATGATCTCGCGCAGCAACTCTTTGAGGCGATCGGCACGGTCATATCCGCGCGACGAGGACACGGTGCGCCTGCGGCGTGGTGGGGCCATGGGATCACTCCTCTTCAAGCCACGAGTGGCGTACGTCGGTGACCTCGATGTCTGGACACGACCATACAAAGCGTTCTACGTCGTCGATGATCTCCCGCGCGACCTGGGCACTCGAGGACACGGCGGCGACACCCAGCTGAGCACGCTGCCACGTGTCCTGCCATTCCGTTTCCGCTATCGCGACGGGGAAGCGCGCCCGCACACCCTCGACGATCGGCCGCAGGACCGCCCGTTTGGCCTTGAGCGATCTCGTCGTTGGCAGATGCAGATCGACAGCGAGCGCGAGCACATGCATGACGTGACCAGGCTACGGCGGCCGACCTCAGCTCGACGGCAATCCTTTGGTCTGCGTCCGAAAACCCAGGTCGTGGCCCATCCGCTCGCGCTTGGTCTCGAGATAGCGAACGTTTTCCGGGTTGGGCTCGATCTCGATGGCGACACGACCGCTGATCTCGAGGCCGTATGACGCCAACCCGCCATACTTCGACGGGTTGTTCGTCAGCAGTCGCATCGTGGTGACGCCGAGGTCCGACAAGATCTGCGCGCCGACGCCGTAGTCGCGCGAATCGACGGGCAGGCCCAGCGCGATGTTCGCGTCAACCGTGTCGTGGCCGACGTCTTGCAGTTCGTAGGCGCGGAGCTTGTGACCAAGGCCGATGCCTCGCCCTTCCTGGCCGCGCAGGTAGACGAGGACGCCCGTGCCCTCCTCGGCGATCATCGCCATCGCCGCGTCGAGTTGCGGACCACAGTCGCAGCGCAACGATCCGATGACGTCACCGGTGAGGCACTCGGAATGCACGCGCACCAGTACGTTCTCCGCGCCGACAACCGTGCCCTTCACGAACGCGACGTGCTCGACGTTGTCGAGCAGCGAGCGATACGCGTGTGCCTTGAACTCTCCATGGCGGGTCGGGATGCGGGCCATGCCCACAGGCTCGACCAACGGCTCGAAACGCCGGCGATACGCAACGAGATCGGCGATCGTCACAAAAGTGAGATCGTGGCGCCGGGCGAACTCGACCAGGTCGGCACCACGGGCCATCGAGCCGTCTTCGTTGACAATCTCGCAGTGCGCTGCCGCGGGATAGCGCCGACCGAGACGGGCCAGGTCGACCGCAGCTTCGGGATGGCCAGGGCGCCGCAGCACCCCGCCGAGCCGAGCCCGCAGCGGGAAGATGTGGCCGGGGCGGACAAAGGCGTCGGGGCGCACATCGGGATCGCCGAGCGCGTGGATCGTTCGGGCCCGGTCGGCGGCGGAGATCCCGGTCGATGTTCCCTCGCGGAAGTCGGTTGAAACGGTGAACGCCGTGCTCGTGGCGTCACCGTTCTGGGCAACCATCCGCGGCAACCGCAACTCGTCGGCGCGCTCGTCGGTGATCGCCACGCAGATCAACCCGCTGGTGTGGCGAACCATGAACGCGATCTTTTCGGCCGCGACGGCATCCGCGGCCACGATGAGGTTGCCTTCGTTGTCGGCACCATCGTCGTCGGCGAGCACCACGAAGTCACCCCGGGCGATCGCGGCAACTGCCGCTTCGACCCGCGCCGCCCCGGCACGAAACCGGGCCATTTCCGTCATGGTTGCGCCTCCACGTCGGTGACCTGTGCATCGCGGTACGGTGCCGCGAGTCGTGCCACCACCTTTGCGAGATAGTCAGCCTCGAAGTTCACGACGTCACCCACCGACCGCGCGCCGAGGGTGGTCACGCGACGCGTGTGCGGAATAACCGCGACATCAAACACCTGACGATCGCGAGAATCGCGACGTACCCGAGCCACGGTCAGGCTGATCCCATCGAGGGCAACTGATCCCTTGTCGACGACCAGGCCGGCGAGGGCCGCCGGGAGGCCGAACGTGAGCTCGATCGTGCCATCGTCGCCCGCCACAGGATCGAGGAGGTGAATATCGACCAGCGGGATTGTGGCGTCGACATGGCCAAGCACGATATGTCCACCCATTCGGGCGGTCGCCGCGACGGGTCGTTCAAGGTTGACCGGATCGCCGGCCGCGAGTGCGCCCAAGTTGGTGCAGCGCAGCGTCTCGGGGACGGCGTCGGCCGCCCACCAGTCGCTTCCCCACTCGACGACGGTCAGGCAAGTGCCGTTGACGGCGATCGATGCGCCAAGCGAAACGTCGTCGAGGACGGTTGTCGCCCCAACCACGATCCGCTCACAGGCGCCGACCGCGTAGCGCTCGCGAACGTGGCCGAGTTCCTCGATGATCCCGGTGAACACGACGAGGTCTCCTCCGATCGCGGGGTCGGGCAACGTTCGACGTCCTAATGCCCTCGATTACTCAGCATATCTCGTTCTTTGAACGGTAAGGACTGAGGATCAGTCCTTACCGTTCAACGAAACAAGATCACGTGCGTGGAATCTCGCGTAGGTCAAACGTTTCGATGATGTCGCCGGGGCGCAGGTCCTGCATGTCGGACAGGCCGATGCCACACTCAAAGCCGGCGTGGACCTCACGCGCATCGTCCTTGAAACGTCGCAACGACGACACGTCGCCCTTCCAGATGATGGCGCCGTCACGCAGGAACCGCACCTTCGAACCACGGGCGATGGTCCCGTTGAGAACCATGCAGCCGGCGACACGCCCCACCTTTGGCACGCTGAAGATCTCTCGAACTTCGGCGTCGCCGGTGACGATCTCCTCGAACTCGGGAGCGAGTAGGCCGAGCATGGCGTTCTGCACGTCCTCGATCACCTGGTAAATGATCTCGTAGCTGCGGATCTCGACCTTTTGTGCCTCCGCCAACTCGCGGGCATTGCGGTCGGGGCGCACATTGAAGCCGAGGATCGTGGCATTCGACGTGGCCGCAAGCTCGATGTCGCTCTTGGTGATACCGCCGACGCCGCGATGAATGAACGCGACCTTGACATCGGGCCGTTCCAGACGGCGCAAGCTGTCGGTGAGCGCTTCGAGCGAGCCGGTGACGTCGGCCTTGATGATGACGTTGAGCGTGGCGGCTTCGCCGGCTTTGATCTGATCGAAGATGTCCTCGAGCTTTGCGCCGCCTGCCATGGCGTGCGCGTCACGGGCGAGGCTGGCAACGCGCTTCCAGTGTTCGCGCGTCGCGGCCACCTTCGAGCCGACCTTTTCGTTCGGCGCGACCACGAACCGATCACCGGCGCCGGCAACGTCGGACAAGCCGAGCACCTCGACCGGAGTTGACGGAGGCGCCACCTTGATCTGCTTGCCCTGATCGTTGATCAGCGCGCGGACGCGACCCCACGCGGCACCGGCAACAAGCGGATCGCCGACCTTCAACGTGCCGTTCTGCACGAGGACCGTCGCGACCGCACCGCGACCGATGTCGAGATGCGCTTCGAGTACCACGCCCTGAGCGCGCCCGGTGATCGGTGCGCGCAGATTCTCCAAGTCGGCAACGACGAGCACGTTGTCGAGCAGCTCATCGATGCCGAAGTTCTGCAGGGCCGATACCTCGACCATGACGGTGTCGCCGCCCCACGCCTCAGGCACCAAACCGCGCTCGGCGAGCTGGGTCATGACCCGTTGCGGATCGGCCTGGTCGCGGTCGATCTTGTTGATCGCGACCACGATTGGGACCTCGGCCGCCTTGGCGTGGTTCAACGCCTCGATGGTTTGCGGCATGACGCCGTCGTCAGCCGCGACAACGAGGATGACGATGTCGGTGGCGTCAGCACCACGGGCGCGCATCGCGGTGAACGCTTCGTGGCCGGGCGTATCAATGAAGGTGATAGCGCGACCGTCACGCACCACCTGATAGGCGCCGATGTGCTGCGTTATGCCGCCCGCCTCACCCGCGACCACATTCGTATGACGAATCTGGTCAAGCAGCTTGGTCTTGCCATGATCGACGTGGCCCATCACCGTGACAACGGGTGCGCGCTCGGGAAAGCTCTCGTACGTCTCGTCGTCGATGTCCTCTTCGACATCGAGCAACTTCAACAGCTCGATCTCTTGCTCTTGGCCCGGATCGACCAAACGGATGGTCGCGCCGATCTCGGCCGTGAAGAGCTCGATCATGTCGTCGGTGAGCGATTGCGTAGCCGTGACCATCTCGCCCTGCTGCATCAGGAAGCGGACGACGTCGGCGGCCGTGCGGTTCAGCTTCGGACCGAGGTCCTGGGGCGTCGTCGCACGTTCGATGACGATGGTGCCTTCGGGCACCGCAGCATCCATTGGCGTATAGGTGGGCAGCCCCATCGGCTGCAATTCCTCGCGCACACGACGCCGACGACCCTTGCGTCGCTGACCTTGACGATGACGATCGCCGGGGCCGCCACGGCCTGCGCCGGGACCACCACGCCCCGGAGCTCCGCCGGGAGCACCGCCGGGACCGGCACCGGGACCACCACCGCCGAACGGGCGACCACCGGGGGCACCGCCGCCTCCGCCGCCGAAGGGGCGACCAGCGCCTGGACCGCCACCGGGGCGCGCACCTGGACTGCCACCGGGGCGTGCACCGGGACCACCCGGGCCACGACTACCGGGACCACCAGGGCTGCCAGGAGGAGGCCTGCGACCGCCGAGCCCAGGGGGCGGCGGAATTGGCCGACCCGTCTGCGAGCGGGGCGGGCCGGGAGGAGGCGGGATCGGCTTACCCGTGGCCGAGGTGGGACCACCCGGGCGCGGCGGGCCATCGGCCCGCGGGCCGCGCGAACCCGGGTCAAGAGGACGATTGGGACGACGCGGCTCAGCGGACGGGCCCGTAGGAGCCTCCGTGGGGGTCAAGCCGGCTGGCGCCGCAGTTGAAGGCGCACTCGACACGGGACTAGGCGCGGCAGACGCCGCGGCGATGCCTGGCGGCGGGGAACCTGGCGCAGGCGCGGGACGCCGGGCCGGATCGGCACCACTGGAAGAAACGATGCGCCGCACGGGTGCGGGCGAAGCGGCGGGCGGTCGAGGCGCCTCAGGCGCGGCCGCTCGGGGCGGTGGCGACGGAGCAAGACCGGGGGTGTGCGGGCGCGCAGGACCTGGCGGCGGGCCCGTCGGGCGCGGCGGCATGGGCCGGCTCGACACCGGCGGGCGGGGCGGCGCGCTCGGCGGAGCGGGCGCAGCAGGCGCGGCCGCAACCGCGCGCGGTTCGGCAGTTGGGGCGACCGGAGCGGCCGCTACGGCCGGCTCGGGAGTCGGCGCGGTCGCGGGAACGTCGGCAACCACGGGCGACGGCGTATCGACGGTCGCGGGTTCGGCGGAGTCGCCCTTCTTGGCCGACGCCTTCTTCTTTGGCTCCGGTTGTGGCTCTTCCGGCTGCTGGTCGCGGACAAGCCCCTCGCGCTCGGCCTTGCGGCGGACGCGGTCGGCTTGTGCATCGACGATGCTCGACGAGTGGCTCTTCACGCCGATGCCAAGCGCTTGGCACAGGTCGAGCGTCTCTTTGTTGGTGAGCCCCAGTTCGCGTGCCAACTCGTACACGCGGATGTTTGCTGGCAAGTCTGTCCTCAGCCCTCTGGTCGTCTTGCGTCGCCGGCCTGTGTGTGGTCCTGAGGTCGCGGCGACCCCAGGGCCCGTACACGCCCGGCCGTGCGGGCGATCAGGCCCGCACGCATTTCCCTATCCTCGCACGATCGTGACCGATCGCACGAAGTCACTGCCCGCGGCGGGGATTGCCGTTTGCACGGATGCACCCCGGTGGCGGCTCGGCGACCCCACCTCGGGCCACCGCCAGTTGTTCCATTGCTGCGACGAGCGCAGCAATGGCGTCTGCTTCGATGTCGGCCCGAAGACCGCGGCGCAACCTCGGCACTGCCGCACCGAGACAACGCTGAGACGGACCAACCCACACACCTCGCCCGTCGGACGGACCGCCAATGTGCAGGGTACCGTCCGCGCCGCAAGTGATGCGGACCAACTCATCGGCCGGCCGTGCCATTCGACACCCGATACAGGTGCGGATCGGCCCAACCGTGGTGCCCGCTACGCGTCTCCGCCTTCGGTCGTCGCCTCGGCCGCATCGGCGCCAGAGGGCTCGCCGGCAGGCTCGCCAGCAGCGGGCGCAGTCGATTGCGCTTCGACGTCACCTTCCGGCGAGGCATATTGTTGGGCGCTGAGCGACGGCCCGCCTTCAGCGGGTTGCCACACCTGCTCGCCGGTGGTCGGGTCGATGATCCACTCACCCTCGGCCCAGTCGACGTTGGCCGCTTGCTCTTCATCAGCCAACTGCGACTCGCTCTTGATATCGACGCGCCAACCAGTGAGACGCGCCGCAAGCCGCGCGTTCTGGCCTTCTTTGCCGATCGCCAGGGAAAGCTGGAAGTCAGGGACGATGACGACCGCTGTGCCCATCTCCTCGTCGATGCGCACCTCCTTCACCTTTGCGGGCGAAAGCGCCTTCATCACGAAGTCGGCGGGCTCATCGGAATAGGGGACGATGTCAATCTTCTCGCCCCGCAACTCGTTGACCACCATGCGCACCCGCGCACCGCGCGCACCGACGCACGCGCCGACCGGGTCGACATTGCTGTCGTTCGACCACACCGCGATCTTGGTGCGATGCCCCGGTTCACGAGCACATGCCTTGATCTCGACCACACCGTCGGCGATCTCCGGCACCTCGAGTTCGAACAGACGCTTGATGAGCCCAGGGTGCGTGCGGCTCACGACGATCTGGGGACCCTTCGAGGTGCGGCGCACCTCGACGATGTATGCCTTGAGTCGCGTGTTCGGCTCAGGTCGTTCATGCGGAACCTGCTCGGCCTGCGGCAAAAGCGCTTCGACGCGGCCAAGATCGAGCAACGTGTAACGAGCGTCGCTCTGCTGGATCATCCCCGTCACGATGTCGCCTTCGCGGCCCGCGTACTCCTCATACTTCAGCTCGCGTTCGGCCTCGCGAATGCGTTGCATCATCACCTGACGGAACGTTTGCGCGGCGATACGACCAAAATCGGTGGGCGTAACATCGAACTCGTCGCCGACCGGCTCGCCGTCTTCGTTCAGATGTTGAGCGAACACGCGGATGTCGGCGCTGTCGGGATCGATCGTGACCCACGCGTATTCCTGCGCGCCCGGCATGCGTTTGTAGGCGGATTCGAGCGCGTCGGCCAGGGCCGCAAGCAGCGTGTCGGTGGAGATGCCCTTTTCGACGGCGAGCGCCTGGAGCGCCTCCATGAATTCTGCGTTCATGCGTTGACCACCTTCATCGCGCGGTCGGGCGCGGGTCGTTCTGTTGCAGCCTCGGAAAACTCCGAGGCCTCATCGGTCGCCGGTGCAGCAAAGCTGTCTTGCGCAGCGGCGGCTTTCGCCGACTTCTTCGTGGATGGACGATCGCTGGGTCGCGCGGTGGGACCCCACACAAAGACTGTGCGCGCCTTTTCGATGTCGTCGTAGATGAACCGTTGATCGTCGGCGGCGCCCTCGATGCGCAAGGTGACCGAATCATCGTCGGCGGAAACGATCACGCCTTCGATGCGCCGATCGACATGCACACCCGGCCGTAGCTTCACCTTGACGGCGGTGTCGACGGCGCGTGCGTAATGAGCGGGGATGCGCAGCGCACGCTCGAGGCCCGGGCTCGACACTTCCAGCGTGAAGTGACCATTGATCGGATCGTGCTCGTCCAGCGCGCGGC
>JAYUFA010000393.1:0-4326 GCA_043738925.1 Actinomycetota bacterium | reverse complement strand
CGTACGCAACCAAGGGACGCCAACATGAGCACGGTTTCTTTGGAGGTGGTTCGGCTGCAGGTCGGCGACGGCGTGCGGGCCAAAGACACCTTCCACTTGATGGCCGACGTGTTCGATGAAAACTACTGCGAGCTGTCCGACGCCTACGTGACGTCCTTGCTGGCCCGACCAGAATTCTGGGCCTACGCGGCCGTTGCCGATGGTGTCGTCGTCGGAGGACTCACGGCTCACACGCTGCCGATCACGTCGTCCGAACAGCTCGAGGTGTTCCTCTATGACATTGCCGTCTCCGTAGGAGCCCAACGCCAAGGCATCGGCCGAAAGCTCGTCGAGAGGCTGCTCACCGACACTCGACGAGCCGGCATTGCCATGATGTTCGTTGCCGCCGACAACGAGGACGTCGATGCCCTCGACTTCTACCGCTCTCTCGGCGGCCGCGCTTCCAGGGCCACCATCTTCGAGTTCGACAACTGAATCGTCGAGACCACGACGCCGACGTCCCGGCCGCGCCATCGGCTGGCGTCGTGTGCCGCCTGGCGCCCGACGGTGGGCGAGTGATCACATTTCCGCGGACCAAGACCTGGAAGGAGTCGCCGCACCCAGAGAAGAAACAGAAGGCTGGCGCGCATTCGGTGCGGAGCACGCCCGTCCTTGCGAAAGCAGACGGCGCCGACGCGGAACCCGGTTCTGAGCAGCCACGTTCGCCGTCAGGTATGTTCGATCTTCATGCGACAGGTCGCTCGGTTGATCAGCCTCGCGGCAACCGCTTCACTGTTCGCGGGTTGCGGAGGAAGCGACAAACCCGTCGCGAGTAGGCCGGCGCCAGCCACAACGAGCGCCACGACAACAGCTGCCCCGCGAACAACATCCACCGTGCAGCGGATCACCTCGAGCGTCCCGACGACCACGGCGAGCGCAACGACTGGCAAGGCATGGGCCGACGTGTGTGCTGCCTTGACCCTCGACGAGCTTCGGGCGGTCATCCCCGGTGCCGCGAACGGGGTCGCGGAGCCCCCGGATGACACCGATCCCCAAGTACGGCAATGCAACTGGGAGTCGACTTCCGACCACGCGCTGATTTACCTGCGGTTGATGCGATCGCAGGTACCGAACGCGTTTGATGCGATGCTGCAGGCGCCGGCCCCCAGCACCTCCAAGGTCACCGTTCCCGGTGCGGAACAAGCCCGGGTTCGACCTGCGGACGGCCCGACGTCGCTCGTGATCGAGTTGATCGACAAGCCCTACTTCGTTCTCCTCAGCATCATCGAGCAGTACGAGCCGGCATCGCGTGGACCAAACGGGTCTGATCCACCAAAGCTTGTGACCTCGGCATCCATCACCAAACTCGCAACGGCAGTCGTATCACGCCTGTGAAACGACCGCCCTTCGGAAGAAGGACGGCCGCTCGGCAGGGTGTATCCGAGGGCGCCCGTGGAGAATCCCTGGACCTCGGGTTTGGTTGCGTGTTCCACCACGCCGAGCCGAGCGCACGAACCGTGGGGTACGAGCACCGGCAGACACTGAAGCGCTGCGCCCGCAGCGCACGGTCGAGCACACTCCAAATGGTCCCGCCTACGACCACTGACCCTGAGGAACCGATCGTCTCGGTCGCCTACGCGGGTTCGACCTCCACCTGAAGGGACTTGAACCGTCGAATGGCGGCGTATGGCACCCATCTCGGCTCGGCAGCGAGCTTCAGACTGCGCACGTTCGTGGCGAGCAACGTCAACGTCTCCTGCAACTCGGCTTGGGCGAGCGCGGCACCGAGGCAGTGATGAAGGCCGGCCCCAAACGCGATAGGCCGGGAATCAGCACGCGCGATCTCGAAGCGGTCCGCATCCTCGTAGGCGCGTGGGTCACGGCCGGCGGAAACGATCGATACCTGCACCGCCCGCCCGGCGGGCACCTCGATGCCACAGACGACGGTGTCATTGAACGGTCGACGAGCTGCGCCGAGGACGGCAGGCTCGAATCGGAGAATCTCTTCACCGGCCTGCTCGACAGTAGCAACACCGTTTCGCAACGCAGTGAACTGATCGGGGTGAGCCGCGAGGAGCTGGAACGCGATCATGAGTTGGCTACGCGTCGTGTCATGTCCGGCGAACAGCAGGTTCGCAACCAGCGCCGCGAGTTCGTCGGCGTTGAGTCGATTGTCGGTTTCCTCGGCGGCGATGAGGGCCGAAAGAAGGTCATCGCCCGGGTGCACTCGGCGCTTTGCGCTGAGCGCACCTACGTACTCATACAGCTGGCCGAGCACACCTTCGACGTGACGAAGGAGTGCAACGTCGCGACCCGCTGCGGCGCCAAACACGAGGCCGAGGTCGGTCGTCCACGCAGCAAACGTGTCCTGATCCGCACGTGGGATCGCCAGCATGTGAGCCATCACGCGCGACGGCAACCGATCCGCGAAGTCGCCGATCACATCGACGCTCCTTCGGCCGTTTGCAAGCGCATCGGCGAGGAGTTCTGTGGCGATAGCGGCGATCACGGGACGCAGCTTGTCGACCTGTCGAGGCGTGAAGGCGCGATTGACGGTGGCTCGCACACGCGTGTGATCTGGCGGATCGAGACTCGCCATCACGATTCGCCACCACTCCCAGACCGGACCCTCGTCGATCCCGTAGATGGCCAACAGATCGGCGGCCCCGAAGGAGCGATCTTTCAGAAGTGCCGTGACCTCAACATGACGCAGGACGAGAACAGAACCGTCGGCGCCGACGGACACCGGCCCGGCCTCACGCGCGGGCCGTAGGCACGCGTGCAGGTCCTGCCAGACCGCAGGATCCGTCAGGTCCACCATCGTCTGATCTTTGCACGTATCGGATAGTTGCTCGCAGGGTGGCCCTGGTGCCCACGCCCCGTTACTTGGTCGGGTAAAACTGGCGGGCCCACTTCCGCAGCACACCTATGGGCCCGTCGCCGACCACCAGAGGTGCGCGTTCGCGATAAACCTTGTGTTCCCATATCGACACGTCGCGCGCAACGTTGCTGACCGTCGACGCGACTGCCGCGAGCGAATCCGCCGATAGCTCGGTGGCGGCGCCGCCTTGGTCTATGAGGAACAGCAACCGCATCTCGACGTGCTCGTCGTCGATCGGAGTGGTGGCGGTCAGCAGC
The DNA here is from genome assembly GCA_043738925.1 of Actinomycetota bacterium. Classification (GTDB taxonomy): domain Bacteria; phylum Actinomycetota; class Acidimicrobiia; order Acidimicrobiales; family WLNW01; genus WLNW01. The sequence goes on along the minus strand of JAYUFA010000393.1, from coordinate 1,209 downwards.
CAGTATCCGGGATCGGATTGCGACAGCAACCACACCAATCCCAGACCGTGCGCCTCCTGGCGGGCGAACTCGCGCTCGACCCCGTCGACCACAACGAGCGATCGTTGCCGGTACACCGGGCCGTCCGTTTCGACATCGGCGCGCAGCTCGGAACCGACCCCGTGTACATAGTTGAAGTGCGCCATGTCGGGGACGTTCTCTGCGAGCTCCTGCACGTGCATACGAATCGTCCAGGAGGCGGTCTCGTAACCAAGCCACCCCGGAATGCCCCACTCGGGTCGCTCAGGCGGATGCCAAGTCGGCAAAGTCCCCGAGTCGCTGAACCACACCAGTATCAGACCGCTGACCTCGAACACCGGCCAAGTCGCGATGCAGATTTCTGTGGGCGTCGGGGCGTGCGAATAGGGGACGTCGTCACACACGCCATCGGAGGAGAAGCGCCACGAATGGAACGGGCAGCGTATGCCCTCTCCTTCGACCGTTCCGCCGTAGCCGAGGTGAGCACCCATATGCGGACAATGCGCGTCGAACACGACCGCTCGACCGTTCGCGTTGCGGAACAACACGAGATCGCGACCGAAGTAGTGCAGTGGCACCACATCGCCATCGTTGAGCGCCGCGGACTCGCGCAACAAGAACCAGCCATCGGGGTACGGCGCGAACGGGTACCTGTACGTCGGGCTGAGTACGCGAGTCTCTGTCGCCACGTTGCACCTCCGGCTTGCGCTCGATGGCGATCGTAGTCCCAGCCGCCACGAGCGTCTCCAGAGCGCGATCTCGGCTTTCGGGGTCGGGTCGCCTCGTCTCGGTTCGTCTCGGCACGCAGAGGTCAGGCGTCAGAACTGGTCAGCCGTCCTCGTCACGGATTGCGGTGGGAAGACGGTTGCCGAGCCGGCGCACGCCGAGGTCGATTCGCCGATCGACCAGGGTGGCCACACCCACGATCAGTGCGGTCGCGGGAATGAGCGACAATTGCCCCGCCATCTCGGGCAGCATCACAATGGCGGTCAGCGGTGCGCGCAGACCGACGCCGACGCCGACGGCGGCCGAAAGAACAACGACTCCCCAGACGTACACCTCGCCTCCACCCAACGCGTGGAACACGAGAACGACGGAAAGCGAACTGCCCGCCGCCACGGTCATCGAGGGCGTCATCGCGCCACCGGGCACACCGGCCCGGAATGCCGACGAGACACCGACCGCTTTCCC
>JAYUFA010000392.1:0-11485 GCA_043738925.1 Actinomycetota bacterium | reverse complement strand
CGGTGTGACGATGCTTTTGTACCTCGAAGCCGGCCATGAACATGTTCTCGACGATCCACAAGCCCTCACGCTCGTGAACCTGGAGCACTTTCAGCTTGTTGCCGCCGCCCATCTCGGCCCACGGCATCTCAGCCGCACCGCGGTGGAGCGCTTCGGTGTGCGGAGCGTTTGTGATCGTCATGGTGACCCCCGGGTGTTCTTGTCGAGTCGATGGTAGTGGGCGATGATGCCGTGGGCGCGGGCGGTCACAGCTTGAGGACGCGCAGCGCGTTTTCGCGCAGGAACTTCGGCCAGACTTCGTCCTTGAAGCCGACGCTCGCCATGTCGGTCATGATGCGTTCGAGCGACAAGCCCATGGGGAAGTATCCGGCGTAGATCACCTTGTCGGCGCCGCGGGTGTTCGCGTAGTTGATGATGTCTTGCGGGTAGTGCTTCGGCGCGAACGCAGACGTGGAGTAGTACAGGTTCGGCCACTTCAGCATCAGCTTGACCGCGAGCGCGGTCCACGGCTCGCAACCGTGGCGCGTGACGAAGCGAAGCTCGGGGAAGTCGTAGCAGACCTCGTCGATGCGCTCGACATGTTGTGGCGCGAACGGCACGCGCGGCCCGGGGATGCCTGAACACACGAATACGGGAATGTCGAGCTCGACGCACTTCGCATAGAAGGGGTACATCTTCTTGTCGTTGATCGGAACCTGCGGCAGATAGCCGGCGGGAAACGCGGTGGCCGCTTTGATGCCGAAGGTCTCGTACATCTTGATGAGCATGCGGATCTCGTCCATGCCCTTGTTGGGATCGAACTCGTAGGCGCCGAAGAAGCGGTCGGGGTGATCGGCCAACGTCCTTTGCGCGATGACGTTGGCCGGCGAGACACCGACCATCGCGCGTTCGACACCCCACTTGTCCATCTCGGGCAACAGCAGGTCGGCACCCTGCGCGGGTTCGTCGACGGGGCCGCTCGCGTTGCGGGACTGGTCGGAGAACGGGACGTCTTTGAACATGTACTGCGCCGGGAAGTTCATCTGCTGCGACTCGGTGTCTTTCAGCTGGCCCTGGCGCAGGAACGCGTAGTTCTGCTCCTTCGCGGTGGCGCCCGCCCGCGTGCCCATCATCGTGTCGATGATGGCGATGTTCGAGGGCATGCCCATGGAATCTCCCCGTCGTGGTCTGCGCACCTATCGTGGCATCTCACAGCTGAACAGATCGAGCTGGAAGCCGACGTGTTGCGGCGCCGCAGGTCGGCCGCCACATCACACCCGCGGCGCCGATCACCGCGTAGGGTCACCGCCCTCATGGCGTATAGAAGGGCTTCGGCCGGCGAACCGGCGCGCGTGTGTTTCGTGTGCATGGGCAACATCTGCCGATCGCCGATGGCCGAAGCGGTCATGCGCGATCTCGTACGCCAGGCTGGGCTCACCGCGTCGATCGAGGTCGATAGTGCGGGCACCTCCAACCAACACGTCGGTGATGCACCCGATGTCCGCGCGCTCAATGTGCTGCGCACGCGCGGTGTCAGCGTCACGCACCGCGGCCGACAGTTCACCCGTTCGTTCTTCGATTCGCACGATCTGTTGCTGGTCATGGATGTCGAGAACCGCACTCAGGTTTTGCGCCTCGCACCGAATGGTGATGAGGCCGCGAAGATCCGACTGCTTCGTAGCTTCGACGCCGAGGCCGACGCCGACGGAGCGACCGAGATCGCGGACCCCTATTACGGCGGTCCCGATGACTTCGACCGGGTGTTTGATGAGATCCTTACGTCGTGTCGCGGTTTGCTCGCGTACATCCAGAAGGAGTATCTCGATCAGCATGAGTGATCAAGGAAGTTCATTTGCGGTCAAGGCCGCCATGAAGACCCCGCCGCGTTGGATGATCCCCTGGATCTCGCGCACGCATGTGGCGCTTTACAAGCTGACGAGTGGCCGCGTTGGCGCGAGCCTCGCCGGCAAGCCCGGCATCCTTGTGCGCACGATCGGCGCGAAGTCGGGCCAGATGCACACGGTTTGCTTGCCGTACATACCCGACGGCGGTGATCGCATTCTCGTCGCGTCCTACGGCGGGGGACCGACGAATCCGGCGTGGTACTACAACCTCAAGGCCAACCCCGACATCGTGGTGCGTGATCGTGAAAAGGTCGTGATGTGCCACGCGTCGGTGGTTTCATCCGACGAGCGCGTCACGTTGTGGCCGAAGGTCGTTGCCGATTCGCCTTGGTACGGCGAATACGAAAAGCGCACCACGCGCCAGATCCCCCTCGTTCGCCTCCGTGAGACGGGTTCGTACACCGGCTGACCTTGGTGGCCGCGGAAGCGATGCGGCACGGGCGCATCCTCTAGCGCACGAGACGGAAGAACGAACGCACGTCGTCGATGAAGAGGCTGGGCTCTTCCATCGCCGCGAAGTGTCCGCCGCGTTCGGCCTCGTTCCAATAGACGACGTTGTTGTCGGATTCGATCCAGCGCCGGCGCGCCATCATGATCTCGTCGGGGTACCACCCGATGCCGACTGGCACCGACGTGATGTTCGGTGGCGACACCGCGTGTGACTTGATCGACTCGTAGTACATGCGTGCCGAGCTGCCCGCAGTTTGGGTGAACCAGTAGATGCTCACGTTGGTGAGCAGGTCATCGCGCGACACCGCTTGTTCGAGATGACCGTCGTGATCGCTCCATGCCCAGAACTTCTCGATGATCCACGACAGCAGTCCGATGGGCGAGTCGTTCAGCCCATAGGCGAGCGTTTGCGGACGCGTCGATTGGATGGCGACGTACCCGCTGCCGGTGGTGAAGTACTCCTTCGTGCGCTCCTGTTGCTCGATCTCGCGCGGTGACAGATCGTCGTGGTCGTCGGCGTTGCCCGGCGGGGTTGTGGTCATCATGTTGACGTGGATGCCGCACACGTGTGATGGGTCGAGATCGGCGAGGTGACGCGTGACGAATGATCCCCAGTCGCCGCCTTGCGCGCCGTAGCGCTCGTAGCCGAGACGGCTCATCAACTCGGCCCACGCCGCTGCCGTACGCCGCACGTTCCAACCGGTCTCGCGCGTTGGCCCGCTCCAGCCGTAGCCGGGCAACGACGGCACGACGACATGGAACGCGTCGCTCGCTACGCCGCCGTGAGCAACGGGGTCGACCAGCGCCGCGATGCAGTGCTCGAACTCGCTGATGGAGCCGGGCCAGCCGTGAGTGAGCACGAGCGGCAGCGCGCCCTCGTGCGGTGAGCGCACGTGCAGGAAGTGGATGCGTTGACCATCGATCTCGGTGAGGTACCCGGGGAAGCGATTGAGTGAAGCTTCGTGGGCGCGCCAGTCGTATCCGTCGGCCCAATACCGAGCGAGCGGTTTCAGGTACTCGTAGTCGGCGCCGTAGTCCCAGCCGCTGTCGGGCAATTGATCGGGCCAACGCGCGTCGCGCAGTCGCGTACGCAGGTCCTCGAGCTCGGCGTCGGATACGGCGATTCGGAACGGATCGATCGTCGACATGGATGCATCCTTGCAGGTGTCGGTGAAGCGATTGTGCCCGAGGCTCAGCGGGACCGGAAGTACGGGAACGTTGCCATCAACCCATCATCGAGGGTCGTGCTCGGCGCCCAACCGAGGCGGGCGCGTGTCATGGCGACATCGGCTACCCGCACTTGCTCGTGTTGGCGATCGTCGAGCGCGCCGAACGCCAGCGTTGTGTTCGTTCCCATCAGATCGCGGATGCGCGTCGCGACGTCTCGGACACTGGTGAGCACGCCGGTGCCGATGTCGACGATATGGCCGACCGCTGCATCGGTACACGCGAGCCGTACGAGGCCCTCGATGACGTCGTCGATGAATACCCAGTCGATGCGGCGTGAGCCGCTCGACAACGCGGGAGCGTCGCCAAGGAGTAGCGACCGTGTCACGTGTGGCACCATGCGGGCCTCGTTCTGCTCGCCAGGCCCGTAGACCATGAACAGCCGCGCGACGGTGGTCGGCAGCTCGTAGAGCGAGTGATACATGCGCACGTACGAGGTGGCCGCCGCCTTCGCCGCGGCGTATGGCGACGACGGTGCGGACAAAGCGCCGGGGGCAGCCTCTTCGAGCGATCCGGCATGGACGAAACGTTCGCATCCACCGAGCACGGTCAGCTCGTCGAGCAGCACAACAGTGGCGGCGAGGTTGTTGTTGAAGGTAGGCCTCACGGCATCGCGGGCGCGCGTACCGGTCACCGTGCTTGCGAGATGAAAGACCACCTGTGGCCGGCAAGCAATGAGCATCTCGCGCACGGCGACGGGATCCAGAGCATCGAGTTGGACGAGCTCCGCGCCGACGATCGGGTTCACGACGGCTTTGGATCGGGCTGTGCTCACGGTGATGCGCGCACCCGACTCGACGAGGCGGGCCACGAGACGACGTCCGATGAACCCCGAACCGCCAGTGATCAGCACCCGTGTTGCGGCAGGCACCTCCATGGCTGATCAGCTCGTGACGTCAGAGATGAACGCCGCGATCTTGTTGACAGAGTCGACTGCCTCGGGGAAGGCGGGATAGTTCGTCTGCCAGACGTGGGGCATGTCCGCGAACACCTCGTGCGTGACGCGCACGCCTGCTGCGCGGGCGCGGTGCGCGAGCGCCGCCGCGTCGTCGAGCAAGACCTCTATCGACCCCACGTGGATCAGCAACGGCGGCATGCCACCCCAGTTGCCGTAGACCGGTGACAGCAGTGGATTGCGGCGATCGGTGTCGCCCGCATACAGAGCCGACGCTTCGGTGGCCGAGGCGAGCGAGAACAGCTTGTCGTTGTTGGTGTTGGTCGCGTAGCTGGCGGCATCGTTCACGAGATCGACCCAGGGCGACAGGCACACGCCGCCGGCGGGCAGCGGCCGCTTGTCGTCGCGACTCGCGAGCAGCATGGCCGCGGTGAGGCCACCGCCGGCCGAGTCACCACCGATCACGATGCGTGATGCGGGTACAGATTGGTCGAGCACCCATTGATACGCGGCGCACGCGTCGTTGACCGCGGCGGGGAAAGGCCGTTCGGGCGCCAGCGCGTAGTCGACCAGGAGCACCTTGGCCTTACAGGTCCGCGCGAGATGCGAACCGAAAGCACGGTACGCAATTGCACTCGCCAGGCGATAGCCACCGCCATGGAAGTAAACGAGCCATGCGTCGTCTTCTCCGCCATCGCGGGTGCACATGATGCACGGCACACCGTTGGCGTCGACGCCTTCGGCACTCGTGGCTTCGGCCAGGGGGATCTGCCCCATTGCGGCGTCGATGCGATCTCGCAGTGCCTGAAGGTTCGCCGGTGGTGGGGGAATCGGGTTCGCGGCCATGCGTTCCTGGAAGGCGACAAATTCGGTGCTTGGCATGGGCGCAACATAGCCCGGACCGACTGCTCACGACGTCGGCGGCGGGGCCGATGAGGTAGGGACCCGGTCTGGTTCGGGGCGTGAAAGGTGTCGTGGTGGAGCTGTCATTCGTCATCGTCGCGGTCCGGCGCAGGCTCTGGCTTGTCGTGCTGCTGATGCTGCTGGGCCTGCTCGCGAGCTTCGCCGCGACCAGTTCGAAGGCCGTCGAATATCAGGCGACGGCCGAGTTGCTGATCCAGCCGAGCGCCTCAGCCGATGGTGTCACCTCGTCGCCTGATCCGGACCGCTTCATCGCCGGCGAGGTCGTGGCGTTGAAAGGATCGGCCATCGCGGACGAGGTGATGAAACAGGTGCCCGGCACGAACGCGGTCATGCTCGCGAACGCGCTGAAGGTCGAGCAGAAGGCCAGCACAAATGTTGTGAGCGTGATCGTCCGGTTGACCGATGCTGCGCTGGCCCAAAAAATCGCGAACGCGTTCGCTTCGTCGTACATCGTTGCGGCGCAAAGTCGCGATGGCGCGAGCTACCAGAGCGAGATCTCCGACATCGAGTCGCAGTTGGCTGACCTCTCGCAAAAGATCAATACCGTCGAGACCGAGCGGGCCAAGATTCCACCGAATTCGCCGAACGTTGCGGACCGCACACGCGACTCCCAACTGTTCGAGCAGACGTCGTCGTATCGCGCGCTCTATACACAGCTGCTCGCGACCGAGACTGGGCTGCGGTACTCGTCCAAGCTCAAATCGCGTTCGGAGGTCGTGCAGTTGGCACCCCTACCGACTGCACCGGCTGGGAGCTCGCGCACGTTGTACGCGGTTGCCGGAGCGTTCCTCGGCACTGTGCTCGGCATCATCGCCGCTGTTGTGTGGGCGAACTCGTCGCGACGCCTGCTGGATGTAGCGCAACTCGAGGAGATCGTCGGTGCGAAGTCGGTCGGCACCCTTGCCCGCTCGAAGGTGTTGGCGTCAGATCCGAAAGCAGCGTTTGAGAACCTGCCCGACAAGACCGCATCGGTCATCGACCAGCTGTGTGTACGAAGCGAGGCCTCGGCGCAGGGCGACACCGACGCGTTGACGATCGCGGTCGTGGGTTCGCGCCGCGGTGCCGGCGCGACAACGGTCGCGTTGGCCATGGCCGGCCGCTTTGCCCGTAACGGCGCACGCACGGTCGTGATCGACGGCGATCTCGCGAATCCGACCATCTCACGGTCGTTCCACGCGCTCGAAGACGCTGGCATCCCTGGGCTGTTGGCCCGCCTCGCCGCAGCGCGTCGCGAGCCACTTCCGCCTGGTGCACCCGCACCGGTTCCGCCAGAGTCGTTGCCGGCGCGCGTGTTCACCCCGACGACGCTGGCGGATGTACGCGTGCTCGGTACGGGCGCGCCCAGCAAAGCGCGTTCATTGCATCGCACGAACGTGGACACCGTCATCGACGCCTCGGCGCGAGGTGGGGTCGACGTGGTGATCGTCGACGGTGGACCGCTGCTCGACGCGGCGACCAGCGTGCGGTTGTGTCAGGTGGTCGACGTGGTGGTGTTGGTGGTGCCGGTGAAGCGTCAACAGATCGAGCCGCTGGGTGTGATCAACCGTCTGCTCGGCTATCGCTCGGGTGACTTGCTACCGGTCGCGACGAAACTGAAGCCGAAAGACACGGCTCGTCCGAAGGCATCACCCAGCAATGACAGCAGCGACGTCGATGACATCATCGAGGCTGCCACGCGCTGGGGCAGCGGTGAGCACCGTGAGCGCCGGCCCGCATCGCCGGAGCGCCAGGAATGGGACGCGAAGAACCAACGTGTGACCGCGCGTGCCAACGTGGCCGACCGCACGTTGACGCCGACGGGGCGCGGTTACGCAGGTCGCAGCGCGGGCTCGATGCCAGCCAGCCCTCGCCTGGGTGCACCGCCGCTACCGCGGCTGGGGCGCGAACCCTCGGCGCCTATCGCCGATGAGCCATGGCCGAGTGACAATGGCTCTACCACGACGTGGACCGTCGAGCCCGATGTGGCGCCCTCGCCAGTGGACGATGACGCGGCGTGGGTCGCCCGTGAGAGCGACACGAGCGCCGAGGCCGCCACCGCGGGCGAGTAGCTCTTGCCTTGGCCAAAAACGTTTGCGTTGTTCAGGGCGAATCCGCACCAACGAGCGCGGCGATAGCCGCTCCGTCCCATGACCGGCCGTTCCTAGAAGAGTGAAGCACCGCCCAGGTGCGTAATCCTTCAAAGGTCGCCAGCATCCGGCAACGGCACCCCCGACAACCACCCACCAGCCCACGACAAGAGCCTTTTCAGCACCTGCTAGTTCGCGGTCTCCGCTAGTTCGTCGTCCTCGGCGTGACGGCGACGGCTCCGCCATGGGCCGGGTAGCACGCGCCCAATCGGTCGCGCCGGGCGCATTGAGGGATGAGCGGGTGATGGCGTTCGAGCTGCGTGACGATATTGGCGCCACACCAGGCCGACGAAAGCCACGTCGTCGATGAAGTACCGACGGAACAACCGGCGGGGTTCTTGAAGGAATCGGTAGAACCACTCCATCCCGATGCGCTGCACCCAGTCCGGTGATCGCCTACGCAGTCCGTAGTACATCTCGAACGATGCACCGGTTGCGAGGAACATGCGAGGGGTGCTCGGACCGGGCCAATCGCGAATCAGTTCGTCGAGCAACGTGTATTGCTTCGGGAAGCTCAGCCCGGCGATGACGAACTCCGGTGCGCCGTCAGCGCACGCGTCGAAGCAGGATTTAGCAACAGCGGAGGTCGCGGCCGGGTCCTCGTTGGCGAAGTACGGCGGAACCACGACGCGGGCACCCGGATATTCGCAACGTATTTTCGTCGCCAGCGTTTCGCTCGACGCGATTACGAGCACGGAGCGTTCGTCGGCGATGAGGCGCGGCCACAACTCGGCCACGAGCGTGCTCCCGGGCAGACGGCGCTGCAGCGGCGAGCCGAGCAAGCGACTCGCCCAGACCACCGGTTGACCGTCGGCGAGCACGTACTCGGCGCGTCGCATCAGTTGTGTGGCGATCGGCCAGTCGCTCTTGTGCAGGTTGACGAGGAGGTCGACGTTTGGCGTGAACACCAACGGAGCGTCGGCATCGACGTGCGGATCGCCGCCTTGGCCCGCCATGAGCGCGTCGACCACGTCGCGCATTACCCGCGCGTCGACAAAACGAAGGCCGAAGAGCTCACGACGAGGCAACGCGACGACATCCACGGCGCTCCTGTCGGCCGAACGCGGCACGCCGTGAGATCGCTCGGCTCGGTAGGAGAACACTCACATCCGCACCGCCACGGGCGATGGAGTGCGGTTATGCAACCGGCTCGCGTCCCCGAACAGCTACCGGTTTACGGCAACCCGGGTGGTGTCTCGCTTCTCGGGCTCCTCGCCGAGGACTATCGCGCGCACGGGGGCGATTGGACTTCGCCCGGCTTTCGTGCGCTCGCCGTTCATCGCCTCGGCAACGCCCGCATGGGTATCTCCTCGCGCCTGCTTCGCGCTCCGGCAAGCGTGCTTTATCGATCTTGTTACCGCTGGGTCCGAAACCGCCACGGCATCGAACTCGACTACAGCACACGCGTCGGCCGACGCGTTGTGATCGATCATCAGTCTGGGATCGTCGTGAGCGGGTACGCGACGATCGGCGACGACTGCCGCCTGCGCCAGAACGTGACGATCGGCATCCGTGCGGTGGACGACCTCCGAGCCCCGGTTCTCGAGCGCGGCGTGGACATCGGTGCCGGTGCGGTGATCCTCGGCGGCGTGAGCATCGGCGAGGGAGCGGTCATCGGAGCGAATGCCGTCGTGCTCATCGACGTGCCGGCCGGGGCGCTTGCCGTGGGTGTGCCGGCGCGAGTCATCACCCGTGACCGTACGTAGGTGATGGCGATGCGAAAAGTCGCGGTATGCGTGTGCACCTATCGCCGGAACGGGCCGTTGGAACGCCTGCTGCATCGACTCGTCGAGATCGGTGCGTCGACCTCGTCGGTGGAACTCGGCGTGGTCGTCGCCGACGACAATCCTGACCAAGCCGCGCGCGCCATTGTCGAGGCATTCAACGACCGCTTTTCGCTGGGCACGCGCTACCTCGTCAACGGCACACAGAACATCTCGAATGGTCGCAATCTTGTGCTCGCCGAGGCAACCACCTTCGCCGACCTGGCGGCAATGACCGACGACGACTGCCTACCGGATCACGGATGGATCGGTGCGTTGCTCCGTACCTATGACGACCAGGGTGTCGATTCGGTGACCGGCCCGCTCCTGGTCGAGCTCGCAGCCGGCGCGGCACCTTGGATCACGCGCGAGCGGTTGTTCGATCGGCTCGATTCGTTTCCTGCCGACGATGTGCCTCTTGACAGCGGTCAGACCAACAACTGTCTGATTGCCTGCGACTGGTTGCGTCGCCATCCCGATCACCGCTTCGATCCTGCGCTTGGCCGATTGGGTGGCGAGGACATGGTCTTCTTCCGCGGCGCCGTACTGATCGGCATGCGTTCTCACTTCAGTGCGGCAGCGAAGGTGTATGCGATCGAGCCGCTGGAGGACTTGACGCTCCGCGCGCTCGTGCGCACCTACTTCTGGCTCGGCAACAGCGAAGCCGTGACCAACCTGGAGCTGGAGTCCAGCGGCCGGACCCGAATATTCCTGCGTGGTGGCCGACGCTGTGCCCGCTCGGTCGCGGGCCCGATCGTCGCCGTCTGCCGGGGTCGGTCGCCCGAACTTCGTTCGGCGCTCGTCCTGACCGCCCGCGGCCTCGGTGTGGTGTCGGGCGCGCTCGGTGCTCGAGTGCGGCACCACTGATGTCGCAGCCATGACGTGTTTGGCGTGTGGTGAGCATTGGGTCCGAAGGACCTACAGCCGCGCCCACCTGTGCCGGGTTACCCTCGGCACGATCGACCGAGGAGCCGCTGTCCAGTGGGCAGATTGAACAACGTGTTCGTGCGCTTCGGTGACCGGAACCTCGCCAAGGACACGCTGTGGAGCTTCGGTCAGGAAGGGGCGACCCTCGTCTCGACCCTCGTGTCGTTCTCGCTCCTCGGCCGGTCGCTCGGCATCGAGGGCTACGGCCACTACGCGTCGCTGTACGCGATCGTCGCGCCGCTCGGCACCCTGGCGGTGTCCGGCGTGACGCTGGCCCTTTACCAGCACGTCATCAGGCAGGGTGAAGACCTCGAGGCAACGATGCGTTCGTGCCTCTCGATGACGCTCGGCATCGGAATGTTCCTGACTGTCGTGGGAGCCGCGATCGCGGCCTACGTCGTGCGCGGATTGGCGATGTCCGCGATTTTGGCGGTGCTCCTGCTCGAGTTCGTCAGCTTCCCGTGCGTGAACATCGCAGCAAGCGTGGTGCAGATACGCGATGGGTTCGCTGCCGCCACGCGCGTGCGACTTCTTCCGACCACCCTGCGCATCGCCGTGATCGTGGCGCTGTCGGTGTCGGGACGACTGACGATACTCAGCCTCGGCCTTTGCTACCTCACGATCACCGCCATGCTCGCAGTGATCCTGTTGCGCCGCACTGGAGCCCGTTACGCGATCTCGGCTCGGCCAGGCAAGATCAATCGCCGCCACCTGAAGAGCAGCGCCACCTATTCGGCCGGCATCTCGGGCCTCTCGTTGCAGAACGACGGCGACAAAGCGGTGCTGGCCTCCTACCGATTCCAATCGGACACCGGCCTGTACTCGGCCGCGTATCGCATCGTGCAGCTCGGCTTGATCCCGATCGGCAGCGTCGTTGCGGTGACCCACTTCCGCTTCTTGCAGCACGAGAAGGGTCGCAAACGTCAGCACCTGATGCGGTCACTGAAATACGGCGCCATCTGTGCCGGATACGGTGTGGTGTTCGCGGTGCTGGTCGCGGCTGCCGGCCCGCTGCTCACGATCGTGCTCGGCGACAACTTCAAGGATTCGATCCCCATGGTGCGCCTACTCGCACCGCTCGTGCCGCTTCGAGCGCTGGCCAGCTTCCCGCTCAACGGGTTGATGGGCCTCGGCCGCACCTTCGCGCGCACCATGTTGCTCCTCGCCAGCGCGGCCCTGAGCATGATCCTCTACATCGTGTTGATTCCCGACTTGCGTTGGAAGGGTGCTGCGTACGGCACCCTCATCGGCGAGGCGAGCCTGGCGGTCGCGGCGTGGGCGATGCTGCTG